>JBGMRC010000014.1:0-17979 GCA_048061075.1 bacterium
TCATGTCTATCTACTACCATGAAATCTCGGTGATAGCAACCGAGATTTCATGGTAAAAGGGTTGCAGTGTTTTAAAAGAAGGAAATCGAGGGGTCAGGCCGGGAATTTCACAATATCCCTATCCAAGCAGAGATCGCCATCTTCCTGAACCTCAGTAGGTCCGCCATAAGTAGGATCATCTGCAATGCTTGCTGATTATTTCACTTAATGTCAAATTCCCGGCCTGACCCCTTCTCTCCGATTCAGAATTTCACACAGTCATCGGTGTCGGCCTTGTGACAATCATCTCCTTCGCAACAGATCTCACAGGTACGCTTAAATACTCGAAGCCCGGTCAGCTCGATCCCTGGACTCATGTAATTTGGACTCTGCGGCTCTATCCCGAGCAGGTCGGTACTGAGGTATTTCTTGTTGTCATCCGGAAAGACCGTTGTGACGATTGAATTTTCATCGGACTTCTCGAGCACCTGGAGGGCCCCGAGGAAATTGGCGCCGGAGGAGATTCCCACTGCCAATCCCATCTCAGCGGCAAGTTTCTGTGCCATCAGGATAGCGTCTCCATCGTGGACCTGGACAATTTCATCAAGCGAGTCCAAGTCAACTATGGAAGGAATGAACTCGTCCGAGATCCCCTGTATCCGATGGCTGCCCACCTTGTGACCCGTAGAGAAGGTCGGGGACTCAGTCGGTTCAAGGGGATGGATTTTCATACCAGGGACCTGCCGACCGAGGTAGCTCCCGACACCCATCACGGTTCCGCCTGTCCCAACGCCTGCCACGAAAGCATCAGGCACCAGTCCTTCAAACTCGAGCTGGTACCAGATCTCCGGACCCGTGGTCACTTCATGGGCCTCGATGTTGGCTCTGTTGGAAAACTGGCTCGGCAGAAACACATTGTCCTGTTCTTCGGCGAACTGTTCCGACAAGCGGATCGATCCCAAAAAGCCGCCCTGTTCCTGTGTGACGGGTATGACATGGGCTCCCATACTCCTGATGAGCTCCACTCTCTCACGGCTCATCCAGTCCGGCATCATGATGGAAACCTCATGACCCAACGCCCGGCCGATGGCTGCAAAGGAAATTCCCGTATTACCGCTGGTGGCCTCCACGATGATATCCCCCGGACTGATCTCCCTTGCCCTGTAGGCGCTGTATAGAATGTGCAGGGCCATCCGGTCCTTGATGCTTCCGGTCATGTTCAAGGCTTCGTATTTTGCGAAAAGACGCCGTTCTCCTCCCGAAAAGGTGAAGCTGATCTCTAACAGCGGCGTGTTGCCAATAAGCCTTCCCAGGCCAAGGAATTTACTCTTGAGTTTTTTTTCCATGACATCCTCAGGTCTGTTTAAGAATCCGGAAAGCATCATAAAGAACTTCTCACGATTTGTGAATGAATTTTACTCAGGGGTACGTTCTCGGCATCGAGGGTACGAGGGCTGGCAAACACTGTAATTTCCTCGTTGCCGTAGGAAAGGGGACCCAGGAAAAACACCGCTTTCATGCCGGCATGGAGGTGAGCGGTCAATACCCGGCCGCCGCGGTATGGTGTATGAGGAAGAAGACTGGGTGGACAAGATGATGACGGAGCACAGAGATCCGGACGATTGAGGGTGTCCTGGTTACCGATGACATAATACATATTTGACGATCTTTAGCCGATTGTTGACTATATCCGTTTATCCGGATATAAGTATGGCCATGCGTAAAACCCTCGCTCTTTTTAAAGCCCTTTCCGATGAGACCCGCCTGAGGATCATGGCGCTCCTGGTGCACGGTGAACAATGCGTCTGTGACCTCATGGAGGTCATGGATCTGCCCCAGTCCACTGTTTCCCGTCATCTGGCAACTTTGCGTCAGGCGGGGTTGGTGGAGGATCGGCGTCAGGGTGTCTGGAACTACTACCAACTCGCGGACAGTTCCGAGCCTGTTTGCAGGGAACTTTTCGGCATAGTATCCAGCAGCCTGGGGCACCTTGAGCAGATTCAGTCGGACCAAAAGAGACTGAAGTCACTACTAATGCAAAAGCAATCAGACGCCTGCGGGTGAGAGGACAAGAGGAGTTTGATCTGGAAACGAACATGAAAAAACAGCTGAATTTTCTCGATCGCTACCTGACCTTATGGATATTCCTGGCCATGGCCGTGGGAGTGCTCACCGGCGCCCTGCTGCCTGCGGTCAAGGTGGTAATTAACTCTTTCCAGGTAGGGACCACCAATATTCCCATAGCCATCGGACTCATACTCATGATGTACCCGCCCCTGGCCAAAGTCCGCTACGAGAAGCTCCACGAAGTGTTCAGGAACCGTAAGATCCTGGCGCTGTCCCTGGTCCAGAACTGGGTTGTGGGGCCGATCCTCATGTTTGGCCTGGCAGTCACTTTCCTTTCGGGCCACCAGGAGTACATGGTAGGCCTGATACTCATCGGTCTGGCCCGATGCATCGCCATGGTCATCGTCTGGAACGACCTGGCTGCCGGTGACCGTGAGTACTGTGCCGGCCTGGTGGCTCTTAACTCCATCTTCCAGGTCTTGTTCTTCTCCTTCTATGCCTGGCTATTCATAACTGTGGTGCCAGGCTGGTTGGGACTCAAGGGACTGGAGGTAAACATCTCCATGGCCCAGATCGCCCAGTCGGTCTTCATTTACCTGGGGATACCTTTTATTGCCGGTTTCCTGACACGTGTATTCGGTATCCGTCTGAAAGGGGAGGAATGGTACCAGGATAAGCTGCTTCCCAAACTGAGCCCCCTGACCTTCATATTCCTGCTCTTTACTATTGTGGTCATGTTCTCCCTCAAAGGGGATGTCATTATCCAGCTTCCGCTGGATGTCTTGCGAATCGCCGTTCCGCTCACTGTCTACTTCATCGCTATGTTCCTGGTGTCTTTCTTCATGTCATACAAGGCGGGTGCCACCTATGAGCAGTCGACTACCCTGAGTTTCACGGCGGCTTCCAACAACTTCGAATTGGCAATCGCAGTGGCCGTTGCCGTGTTCGGCCTTGACTCGGGGCAGGCATTTGCAGCGGTAATCGGTCCTCTGGTAGAAGTCCCGGTACTCATCAGCCTGGTGAACGTGGCTGTGTGGATAAAAGGGCGATTCTTCCCATTTCAGGCGGCTACGCCCACCGGGGTTTGTCATGTCAGGGGTTGACAGCTGGGACCAACAGCACCGGCACAGCGACGACGGCGATGATGATCCCGATCACCCCGACGGTGGCGCCAATGTTGAGGCTGTTGGCGGCCCCTTCCCTGACCGGGTGACTGTAGAAGACCCCCCTCTTCCCTGAGGTGACGCCAAGGGCCATGTATGTGGCCGGGGTCCCTCCGATAGCCTGTTTCCAGTAAGGGCGGAATGAGAAATTCTCGCCCACGAAACTGTCCGGGTCATTGCGGTTGCTGGATGCGACGGTGCTACCGTTCAGATCCATGAGGTAAGATACGTCCACCTCTAATAATTATTTTTTACCAGTTCCAAGACCCAGCAAGGAACTTCCGGGGGGCTGAGGTTGATTTGAAAACTTTGGGGGTCGCAGCATGAATTGCAGCTTTCAGGGTTGACAAATACAATTATCATCTGCATAGTTCGCCAGCCTTATGGATGTTCGCTTGTCCGGAGGCGGGAGAGGATTAAGAGGATAATGAAGGAAACGATCCACAACATAGCCATCATCGCCCACGTCGACCACGGGAAGACGACCCTGGTGGATGCCATGCTGAAGCAGTCCGGCGCCTTTCGAGAGCACCAGGTCGTCAACGACCGGATCATGGATTCCCACGACCTGGAACGGGAGAGGGGAATAACTATCCTGTCGAAGAACCTTTCCATACGCCATCAGGGTATGAAGATCAATATTGTCGATACCCCCGGACACGCCGATTTCGGAGGCGAAGTGGAGCGTATACTGAAGATGGTTGACTCGGTTCTGCTGCTGGTCGACGCATTTGAGGGCCCCATGCCCCAGACACGGTTTGTGCTCAAGAAGTCCCTGGACCTCGGCTTCAGACCGATCGTGGTGATCAATAAAATCGACCGGCCCGGCGCACGCCCTCACCAGGTCGTTGATATGGTGTTCGACCTTTTCTGTGAGCTCAACGCAAGCGATGAACAGCTGGACTTCCCGGTCGTCTATTCCAGCGCCCGGGACGGGTACGCAAAGTGCGAGTTGGAGGATCAGTCTTCGGACCTGGAGCCGCTCTTTTCGGCGATCCGCGACCACGTTCCCCCATATGAAGGTGATCTGGACGCGCCCTTCCGGATGCTCGTAGCCCACATCGACCACGACGACTACATCGGCAGAACCGCCACCGGAAAGGTTTTCAGCGGCCATGTGAACACCGGCGACAATATCGCCCTGGTTAAACAGGACGGCCGCGTGGTGACTGGCAGGGTTTCCAAACTTCTTGGATTTGAAGGGGTGAAGCAGGTTGAACTGGCAGGAGCCCGAGCCGGGGACATCGTGACCCTGGCCGGCTTTGAAGAGGCCGGCATCGGTGAAACCTTTGCCTCCACCGAGTGTCCGGAGGCGCTTCCCTACGTGTCCATTGATGAGCCGACGATGGCCATGAATTTCATGGTCAATTCATCTCCCCTGGCCGGAAGGGAGGGGAAGTACGTCACCTCCCGGCAGATATTCGAGAGGCTGTCCCGGGAATTGAGGACCAACATCTCACTGCGCGTCGAGCAGACGGAAAGCCCCGACTCGTTCAAGGTGTCGGGCCGCGGGGAACTGCACCTTTCGATCCTCATCGAAAACATGCGCCGGGAGGGTTATGAACTGGCAGTCTCCAAACCGGAGGTCATCTATCGCGATATAGACGGCAGGCTTTGCGAGCCCATGGAATACCTGGTAATAGAAGTTCCGGAAGAATACCAGGGAACGGTTATCGAGAAACTGGGCATGCGTAAGGCCGAGATGGTCTCGATGCAGCCAATGGACGGCGCCAACCGCCTGGAGTACGTTATTCCCGCCAGGGGTCTCATCGGTTTCAGATCGGAGTTCCTTACCGACACCAGGGGTACCGGAATAATGACTCACACCTTCCACGAATACGCGCCCCATAAAGGTCTCATTCCCGGTCGGAAGAACGGTTCCCTGATAGCCATGGAGAAAGGGGAGACGGCCGCCTACGCTCTTTTTAATCTCCAGGAACGGGGAGTCCTCTTTGTCGGTCCGAGGGTTGAGGTGTATGAGGGCATGATTATCGGAAAGAACAGCAAGGAGAACGATCTGGTGGTCAATCCCGGCAAAGGGAAAAAATTGACCAACATGAGAGCGGCGGGCAGCGATGACAACATCCGCCTGACACCTCCTCAGGCCCTGAGCCTGGAGCAGGCCATGGAATATATCGATGATAACGAACTGGTGGAACTGACTCCAGCCTCGATCAGGCTGCGGAAAAAGGTGCTCGATGGCAACGAGAGGAAAAAATTCGACCGGATTCACAAGAAAAGCTCCAATTTCTGACCTCCTGTCTTTATTTTCACCTATCTATTTTCCAATCTCCAATTTCCAATTTCAAACCACCAGAATCTGCCTGTTACATGAAGACCCGGATGTATCCCCCCGTTAAAAGAAAAAAAAGACTTAACAGGGCAGTCCATATGTTGTAGTATTTAAGTAAATACTGAACTGGATGGTAAGAATGGTTGAAACAAAACAGGCCGAGCTCTTCAAAGTACTGAGTGTTGAGTCCCGTATCAGGATTATCGATCTGCTCAAGCAGAAAGGCCCTCTTGGGGTCAACGAGCTGTCCGAATTCCTGGGCATCACCCCTTCGGCTGTCTCGCAGCATCTGAAAGTCCTCAGATACGCCGGTCTGGTTCGCAGCGAGCGGAAAGGATACTGGCTGCCATACGAAATTGATCCAGCCGCCCTGGAACAGTGCAGAGAACTCCTTATCGATATCTGCACCTGCGGCTGCGAGGGCACCGGCCGGGTCCGCGATGCGGAGCTGGACAAAGCGAAGGACAAACTCTCCTTGTTGAAAAGATATGAACGGGAACTCAAGAAGGAGCTCGGGGAATTGCAAAAGAGGATCAGGGAGATCAAATCGGAGGAGTAGGACTCTTTTTGAGGAGGAAGGCATGAATCAGATGAACGGCTTTATTGAAAAGGAGGCAAAGAACATCGCCAGGCAGATCGCCAGGGAGCGGATCGCGCCAGGGGCTGGCGAGAGAGACAAGAACGGTGTTTTCCCACATGAGCCAATGCAAACCCTCGGGGAAAGCGGCATCCTGGGAATGGTTGTCGCTGAAAAGCTCGGTGGCGCTGGAGCGAGCCGGACGACACTCGCCTCGGTGACAAGTGAACTTGGCGGAGCGTGCTCCTCAACGGCGCTGGTGGCCCTGTCCCACCTTATCGCGGAAAAGGCCGTTGAGGTAGCCGGGACTGATCTTGCCAGAGACAAATGGCTTCCACTAATGGTATCAGGCCAGGCGCTGGGGGCCTTCGCCGTACACGAAGCTGATAGCGGAAGCAACGCCGGAGCGATCACTACAACGGCGAAGAAGGACGGCGATCATTACATCGTCAACGGTTCGAAGTTCTTTATTACGTCGGCGGGGGAGGCGGACGTCTACGTGGTACTTGTCAGAACGGATCCGGGAAAGGGGCCCGAGGGAATGAGCGCGCTCCTTATGGAAAAAGACGCCCGGGGGCTGTCCTTCGGCAATCCTGAAGACAAGATGGGCCTGAGAAGCTCTTCGTCACGGGTTATGTCCTTCACGGACTGTATTGTACCTGTTGGCAATCTGCTGGGAATAGAGGGCGGGGGTCTCCAGGTTATCGGTGAAAGCGTCATCGGCTGGGGGTTCTTCGGTGCCGCCGGGATATCGATCGGCATTGCCCAGGCGGCGGTTGATCTGGCCGTAGAGCATGCCAGAGAACGGACGATCGCCGGGCAGCCGATCGGTGTTCACCAGGCTGTACAATCCATGGTAGCCGACATGATCGTCCAGTCGGAAGCGGCCGAGGCGCTCCTTGCCCGCAGTGCCGGTAATTCGGATGCTTCACCGGCTTTTGCCAATATAAACGGGTTCAAGGCCAAGCTGTTTGCCTCCGAGACCGCCATTGAAGTTACCAACAGGGCCATACAGGTCATGGGCGGGCACGGGTACTGCCGGGATTACACTGTCGAGAGGCTTTTTCGGGATGCCCGGGGCCTCACGCTCCATTTCAAGACATCGGAATGGCTCCGCCAGGACATCGCCAAGGCGGCATTGGGACTTTGAAGCCCCACAGCCAAAAAAAAGCTGCAAGAACCACTGGTTCTTTACCAGGACCCAGTTGTTTAAAGACGGTTCTCGACTATCTGCTGCTCTTTCCGGAGCCGATCAGGACCCCAACCCAACTCGCCGGCCATTAGATCGATGATCCGCCCGGATGCTTTAGCGGCCGCGGCAGTATCCAGAAGCGCAAGGGAAGTTCGGTGCGCAAGCACATCCATGGCGTGTTCGGCGCACTCGTGGCGCACAGCGTATAATACCTCCGCCTCCAGGTACGGATGGCCTTTTGCCAGAAGAGCGCCGTAGCCCGAGGCCGCGATTCTGGCTACCTTGCCGGCCCGGTCCCCGTAAGCCCTGTTAAGATGCCAGGCGACCTGTATGTCGAAGCCGTATTTTGCAGCCAGTTCGGCGCCTCCCTGAGGATCGTAGTCTGCCCCCCCCATCACGTAGATCTGGTCTGTCCGGCATCCGCTTCGGGTTTTTAGCGAGAACTGCCGCACAGCGTGATCCACTACGTCGAGGGCCATTTTTCTGTAGGTGGTCCACTTGCCCCCGGCGATAGTTATCAGACCGGAAGGACTCTGTTCGATGAGATGGTCTCTCGTCAGCCTTGCTGTGTCAGAGGCTTTCGGATCGAAAATCAGGGGCCGCAGGCCAGACCAGGCAGCCTTGATGTCAGCTTCGGTTACCTGAAGATCGAAGTAACGGCCGATGTGGCGAAGCAGATAGGAGATATCTTCCTTTGACGGGCGCGGGTGTTCCGTGACCTCAGCAGGTTCGTCCGTAGTGCCAACCAGAGCGTGCCCTTTCCAGGGCAGGACAAACAACACTCTCCCGTCCTCGGTTTTCGGTATGAGCAAACCGGTGTCGGGCGGGGCGAAACGTTTGTCGAGAAGGATGTGAATACCTGAACTGGCCTTTAGCATGGGCCGGAAGGCTGGATTATCCAGAAGGCGCACTCTATCCGCGAAGGGACCGGTGGCGTTGATCACCGTCCGTGCCCGCACATCCCAGGACTCACCGGACACCATGTCTTTGACCTTTACTCCCGCCACTTTTCCTTCTTTCTTTATCAAATCGGTGACGCAGACATGGTTGGCAATGACCGCTCCGTGCTGCGCTGCGGTCAGGGCAATGCACACTGACATCCTGGCGTCGTTGAACTGGCCGTCGTAGTAGAGAACGCCCGCTTTGAGACCCTCGGCGTGAAGCATGGGGAACCGCCCCAGGGCTTTTCTCCGGCCCAGAAGGCGGCTGTTCCCGATCCCCGCTGACCCGGCCAGAAGATCGTAGAGTTTCAGTCCTGCCAGTATATAGGGGACCTCCATCCACTTGTAGAGTGGTGTGACCAGGGGCAGGCGATGGCATAAGTGGGGCGCCAGGCGCAGCAGAATTCCCCGTTCCTTCAGGGCGTCCCTGACGAGGTGGTACTGTCCCTTGTCCAGGTGCTTGACTGCCATCTCGAGGTAGCGAACGCCGCCGTGGAGCAGTTTAGTGCTGCGGCTGCTGGTGCCCTCGGAAAAGTCGTTCTTTTCCACGAGGGCGACATTAAGGCCCCGGCTGGCTGCGTCCAGGGCGACACCACAACCTGTGGCGCCTCCCCCTATTACCAGCATGTCGAAGGACTCGTCTGTCTTGAGCCTGGGTAGAATATCTTTCCTTTTCATGCGTTTCCCTCAGTGGGAGGCGGCTGACTTCTCATTTGGCCCAGTTCAGTGACCGCTCAACGGCCCGCTTCCACCCGCTGCAAAGGGCATCGCGCTCCCCGGAAGGCATCGAAGGTTCCCACAGGCGGTCGAGGGCCCATTGGCTGGTGATGGTATCCTGGTCCAGCAGCCCGACACCGATACCCGCCAGGTAAGCGGCGCCCAGGGCCGTGGTTTCGGTGACCTGGGGACGAAGAACGGGGGTGCCCAGGATATCAGCCTGCATTTGCAGCATGAGGTCGTTGGCTGAAGCTCCTCCGTCGGCGCGCAGTTCCTGCAGGACAATGCTGCTGGCATCCTGCATGGCTTCGATAGCGTCACGGGTCTGGTAAGCCATGGCCTCCAGGACGGCGCGGGCCAGGTGCGCCTTGTTGGTGCCCCGGGTGAGCCCAACTATTGTGCCCCTTGCGTAAGGGTCCCAGTAGGGGGATCCCAGGCCCACGAGGGCGGGTACGAAGTACACGCCCCCCGTGTCGGGCACGCTGGCGGCGAGCTGTTCAATCTCGCTGGCCTTATTTATGATCCCCAGACCATCCCGCAGCCACTGCACGGCAGCCCCTGCAATGAAGATGGAACCCTCCATGGCATACTGGGGCTGTTGACCCTTTATCTGCCAGCCGATGGTGGTTAACACACCATCCCCCAGGACCGGTTTCGGGCCGGTGTTCATGACGACGAAGGCGCCAGTGCCGTAAGTGTTCTTGGCCATGCCCGGTTCGAAACAGGCCTGTCCGAACAAGGCGGCCTGCTGGTCACCGGCTACTCCAGCGATGGGGATCGCTTTTCCAAAGAGTGCCGGATCGGTGTCGCCGAACATGTGGGCAGAAGGGTGTACTGAGGGAAGGATCCCGGCGGGAATGCCGAAAATATCCAGCAGCTCCTGGTCCCAGGAAAGGTCGTGTATGTTAAACAGGAGTGTGCGGCTGGCGTTGGAGACATCCGTAGCATGAATTCGGCCGCCGCTCAGGCGGTTCATCAGCCAGGAGTCCACTGTGCCGAAACAGACCTCTCCTGAATCAGCTCGCTTACGGATGCCGGGAACATTTTCCAGGATCCAGGCCAGCTTTCCCCCCGAAAAATAGGGATCCAGGACCAGTCCGGTCTTTTCACGAATAACAGGTTCCAGACCGTCCTCTTTCATGCGGTCTGTCAGGCTCGCCGCCCGCCGGTCCTGCCATACTATGGCACGGTAAAGGGGATCTCCTGTCGACCGGTCCCAGACCAGGGTGGTCTCCCGCTGATTGGTGATACCGATGGCAGCTACATTTTCAGGATCGGCTCCGGCTTCGCTGATGGCCTCCCCGGCAGTGTCCAGTTGGCTTTGCCAGATCTCTACTGCGTCGTGTTCGACCCATCCGTCATGGGGAAAGTACTGCTCGAACTCCTGCTGGGCAACGCTCACGATACTTCCGTCCAGGCCAAAAAGTATGGCTCGGCTGCTTGTAGTGCCCTGGTCGAGGGCAAGCAGGTATTTCATGTCGTCCTCCTTTGACCCGTCCGAGGGTGGGGGTGAAAGGTATAAAAAGAGGGGTGGGGCGCCCTGCCCCACCCCTCCATTTGGAACGGTACTAACACACCTAGCGTACTTTTCCTGCGCGCCAGGCTTCGATCAGCTTGTCGTAATCCATCGTCTCTCCCCTGGGTTTTTCATTCTTGAGCTTGGGCTTGGGAGAGCCTGGCTGTCCGAGCCAATATGATTCCTTCCTCTCTTTGTTGAGTTTGGGACCGCAGTCGCCCTGTACACCAGCGCGTTCGATGCGGGCCATGACCTTGTCCTGCTCTTTGGCCAGATTGTCCATGGCGGTGTCCACAGTCACCTCACCGGCGACCGCCTCACCGATATTCTGCCACCACAGCTGAGCCAGTTTCGGATAATCCGGAACATTGGTGCCGGTGGGCGTCCACGCGACGCGTGCGGGGCTTCGGTAGAATTCTACCAGCCCGCCGAGCCTGGGCGCCCGCTCGGTGAAGGACTTGTCGTTGATGTCGCTGTCCCTGATGATGGTAAGACCCACGTGGGACTTTTTGAGCGAAACAGTCTTGCTGACCGTGAACTGAGCGAAGAGCCATGCTGCTTTTCGCCGATCAACAGGTGTACTCTTCAGAAGCGTCCACGAACCGGCATCCTGATACCCTTGCTTCATGCCATCAAGCCAGTACGGGCCGTGGGGTGAGGGAGCCATGCGCCACTTGGGAGTTCCGTCCTCGTTGACCACCGGCGTTCCTTTCTTCACCATGTCAGCGGTAAATGCCGTGTACCAGAAGATCTGCTGGGCGACGTTGCCTTTGGCCAGGCTGGGGAGGGACTGGTAGAAGTCCATGCCGAGGGCCCCTGGAGGGGCGTATTTGCGGAGCCATTCCATGTACTTGCGAAGGGCGTACTTGGCGGCCGGGCTGTTTGCGGCGCCTCCGCGGCTGACACTGGAGCCCACAGGGCGGCAATCCTCGACCCTGATGCCCCACTCATCCACGGGCTTGCCGTTGGGGATGCCGATGTCACCGGCGCCGGCCATCACCAGCCAGGCGTCTGTAAAGCGCCAGCCGAGGTCGGGAGCTTTCTTGCCGTAGTCCATGTGGCCGTAGATAGCCTTGCCGTTGATCTCGCGGACGTTCTCACTGAAAAACTCGGCGATGTCCTCGTAGGCCGACCAGTTGACCGGGACGCCCAGATCGTATCCGTAGAGCTTTTTGAACTGCTTTTTGAAGTCCTTTCTCTGGAACCAGTCGTAGCGGAACCAATAGAGGTTCGCGAACTGCTGGTCCGGAAGCTGGTAAAGCTTGCCGTCAGGCGCGGTGGTGAAGCTCTTGCCGATAAAGTCGTCGATATCCAGGGTCGGCAGGGTGACGTCCTTCCCGTCGCCCGCCATCCAGTCGGTCAGATTGACGACCTTACCATACCGGAAGTGTGTGCCGATAAGGTCGGAGTCGTTGATATACGCGTCAAAGATGTTCCTGCCCGACTGCAGCTGTAACTGCAGCTTTTCGATCACGTCCCCTTCCTGAATAAGGTCGTGGGTGACCTTGATCCCTGTGATCTCCTGGAACGCTTTTGTAAGTACTTTCGACTCATAGTCGTGGGTCGGGATGGTCTCGGAGACGACTTTGATCTTCATGCCTCTGAAAGGCTTTGCGGCTTCCGTGAACCATGCCATCTCTTTGAGTTGGTCTGCCCTGCTGAGGGTTGAAGGCTGGAACTCGTTGTCCACCCATTTTTTACCAGCGTCACTGTACTTGTCAGCGCTGACAGTCAGGGCTTGCCCGGCGATGAACGCTGCGCAAATGCCCAGCACAAGCCCACCCCGCACCAGGAAGCGGAGCGTGCTCTTCCCAAGTTTCCTCCTAAACGTGTCCTCCATGGGTCTACCTCCTTTGTTTCCCCTCGACTTTGGGCCAAACCAGCGGGCCGAGGGGGCACCCACTGTTTCATCAAATACAAGATGCGCTGACAACTGCCTTTCAGCCGAAGCGCATCATAAGGGCCAGGAAAACGGCCGAGACCCCCAAGGCGATCCAGAGGTTCCAGTCGGTAAACCCGATCCATCCAAGGTGTATGTAACCGGCACCCAGAAGACCTATGAAAAACCGGTCGCCGCGGGTGGTGGCAATGGGCAGAAACCCCTTGCGGGTAACCGACGGGGAAACGAACTGCCAGACTGTCATTCCGGCGAGCATGATCCCTATCACGATGAAGAACATGGCTGTAGGCAGGGTCCACGCCATCCACTCCAGCTTCATGGCAGCTCTCCTCTCATACCCTGCCGAGGGCAAATCCCTTGGCGATGTGGTCACGAACGAACCATATGAGCAGGGCCCCGGGGACTATGGTGAGGATGCCCGCGGCAGCAAGCAGGCCCCAGTCCAGGCCGGTTGCGCTAACCGTGCGTGTCATGACAGCGGCGATCGGTTTGGCGTTTGTCACCGTCAGGGTCCTGGCAAGCAGCAGCTCAACCCACGAGAACATGAAAGTGAAGAAGGCGGTCACACCGATGCCTGTGCGAATCAGGGGTATAAAGATCGTCAGGAAGAAACGGGGGAAGCTGTACCCGTCGATATAGGCTGTCTCGTCGATCTCGCGGGATACTCCGGACATGAAGCCCTCCAGGATCCACACGGCCAGGGGCACGTTGAACAGGGTATGGGCCAGGGCAACCGCAATGTGGGTGTCGATAAGCCCGAAGGTGGAGTATAGCTGGAAGAAGGGCAGAAGGAACACCGCGGTGGGGGCCATCCTGTTGGTGAGGAGCCAGAAGAACATGTGGGTGTCGCCCATGAAACGGTACCTGGAGAAAGCATAGGCGGCCGGCAGGGCGGTCAGCAGGGAAATGACCGTGTTCATAGTGACGTAGATGATGGAGTTGATGTATCCGGAGTACCAGGCCACGTCCTCGAATATCTTGGCGTAGTTCGTAAAGGTTGGATCCTTGGGGTAAAGGGAGAATGTGCCAAGGATGTCCGCGTTGGTCCGGAGGGACATGTTGAACATCCAGTAGATGGGGAGCATCAGCAGGGTAAGGTAGATGGCAAGCCCTACGGATCTTTTGCTTATTCTCATCACCGGTCCCCCGTTCCCACTCTTTGCAGGACCTGATAGAACAACCAGCTGAGCAACAGAACGATCATGAAGTAGATCAAGGAAAAGGCTGCAGCGGGTCCGAGGTCGAACTGACCCACAGCTACCTTGACAAGGTAGATCGACAGGAACGTGGTGGAGTTACCCGGACCGCCGCCGGTGAGCACGAACGGTTCGGCGTAGATCAGGAAACTGTCCATGAAGCGCAGCAGCACGGCGATTGTCAGTACTCCGCGCATCTTCGGGAGTTGGATGTACCGGAAGACCGCCCAGTTGGAAGCGCCGTCGATCCGGGCAGCCTGAAAGTAGGCTTCCGGGATCGCCCGGAGCCCGGCAAAGGCTAAAAGGACCACCAGGGGTGTCCAGTGCCACACCTCCATCAGCATGACCGTGATCCAGGCATCGATGGGCGATGCGGTGTGGTCGAATGCCACACCGAGGCCGTTCACAATGACGCCGAACAACCCTATGTCCGGCCGGGTAAAGATGATCCAGATGGTCCCAATGACGTTCCAGGGGATGAGAAGCGGTAGAGAGATAAGCACAAGGCTCACGGGGACGCCGATGCCGCGTTTGGGCATAAGCAGGGCGATGAACACACCGAAGGGGATCTCGATGAGCAACACCAGGCCGGAAAAGGCGAACTGGCGCCACAACGCTTCGCGCAACCTGCTGTCGGCCATGACCTCCCTGAACCACTCGGTGCCCACGAAAACCCGCTGGCCGGGCCCGAAGATGTCCTGGACGGAGTAGTTCACCACCGTCATCAATGGAATGATGGCGCTGATAGCGACGATTATAAATACTGGTAAAACCAGGAGCCAGGCTTTGTTGTTCTGGGGCTTGTTCATCAGAAGATCACTCCAATAGATATCCGTCGGCGTACAGCTTAGTCCACTGCTGTGGGAACTCCAGGTAGCCGGCCTCACGCGATATTTCCTGTCCTTCATCCAGCGTCACCTTGATCGATCGCTGCCCGAGCCGCACCGATGCAATCCGGATATTGCCCCGGTCCTCCACGTTTTCAATTCCCACTTGCACGGATCCCTCTACCTGATCTGTGGTCAATTTCAGGAACTCCGGCCGGATGCCGAGGACAAGCTCTCCGCTGGAGGCACGGGCCCGGTCTCCGTTGGTCAGGGGGATCCGACCGTCTTCAACGATCGCCATATCGCCTTCCACGCGACAGGGCAGAAGGTTCATGCCAGGGCTCCCGATGAAGTAACCCACGAAGGTGTGTCGGGGGTTCTCAAATAGTTCCTGGGGACTTCCCACTTGAAGGATACTGCCCTCGTTCATGATGGCTACCTGGTCAGCAAAGGTCAGGGCTTCGTTCTGGTCGTGGGTAACGTAAACGAAGGTGCTTCCGAAGCGTTCGTGGATCTCCTTGAGCTTGCGGCGAAGCTCCCATTTCACATGGGGGTCGATGACCGTCAGCGGTTCGTCGAAGAGGATTGCTGCCACGTCACTCCTCACCAATCCCCGGCCAAGGGAGATCTTCTGTTTACCGTCTGCTGTGAGCCCTGAGGCCCGGCGCCCTAGAACGTCCGTCAGTTCCAGCATTTCGGCAACGTAATACACACGCTCGTTGATTTGCTCCTTGCCCATCCCGCGGTTTCGAAGGGGGAATGCCAGGTTGTCGAAGACGGTCATAGTGTCGTAGATGACAGGGAACTGGAACACCTGGGAGATGTTCCTTTCCTGGGTGGACAGGTCTGACACGTTTTTGTCGTCGAACATTACGTGGCCCTCGGTGGGAATGATGAGCCCCGAAATGATATTTAGCAGCGTTGTTTTGCCGCATCCAGAAGGTCCCAGGAGGGCGTAGGCGCCGCCGTCTTTCCAGACAATGTCCATTGTCTTTATCGCCCAGTCAGCTTCCCCGGACGGTTGGTCTTCGTAGCTGTGGGCGATGCCCTTGAATTCAACGCGCGCCATGACTCGTCCTGTCAATCGAGTTCCTCTGTGCCGACTTTGCGTAAGGGGAACGTATGAGCGTTCCCGATGGGTCGTAAACGAAAAAGCTCTTCGGGTCGACGAATATGTGTATGATCTCGCCCAGGCGGAAGGTGTGAACACCCAGCTCCACAACCACCCAGGAAGTGCCATTCTTTGACATGTGTATGTAGGTTTCGGATCCGCTGATCTCGCCAAGCTCAACGGCCGCTTTTATCTCCACATCACTGTCAGAACCAAGGGTGAGGGAGAACTGGTGCGCGCGAACGCCGAACCTGTAGGGTCCGGGATCCAGGCCTTCCATGTGACTGGCAAGGGGGAAGACCGTGTCTTTTAAAATGCGGACCTCGTTGTTTTCTATTGACCCTTCAAGGATATTCATAGGCGGATCGCTGAAGATCGTCCCTACCCGTACGGAGTCAGGGTTTCGATAGACCTGGGCTGTGGGTCCCGTCTGAAGGAGCCGTCCCTCGTCAAGGATAAAAACAGTTCCCTCGAGGAGAAGCGCTTCCGATGGCTCCGTCGTGGCGTATACGACGATGGTCTGGCGCCGGTTGAAAATCTCCCGAAGCTCTGTTCTGAGCTCTTCCCGGAGCTTGTAGTCCAGGTTTACGAGGGGCTCATCCAGAAGCAGCAGATCTGCTTCCTTGACCAGCGCTCGGGCCAGGGCAGTACGCTGCTGTTGGCCGCCGCTGAGTTCAGCGGGTTGGCGCTTTAACAGGGGATCGATGTGAAGCATTTCGGCTGTCTCGCGGACCCGCCGGTCGATCTGAGCCTTGTCTACACCCGCACGCTTAAGCGGTGTGGCGATATTTTCGTATACGGTGAAAGATGGATAGTTGACAAATTCCTGGTAAACCATGGCCACGTTGCGCTTGCGGACGGAATGGCCGGTGACATCCTTGCCGTCCACAAAAACACGGCCAGGGCTTGGCCGGTCCAATCCTGCCATGAGTCTCATGAGTGTGGTTTTTCCGGAAAGCGTGGGTCCGAGGAGGATGTTTAAAGAACCGGGCTCGAGAGTTAGATCGATACCGTAGATGTGTGTTTCGGACCCCACTTTCTTGACCACCCCTTCCAAGGTCAGCGACATGCTTATGAAGATCCTTTCGTTGTCAATTCTCCGGTGTTCTCATACCCCGTTCGTCCTTGCTCTACAAATCATGATCCGCGAACACGAGAGGGACTGACCCGTTACCAGACAGGCCATGTAAAACGTCGTTTTATGGCACTGTTCGGGGACAATACCATGTTGTTCCTATGTTCGCAAAAGAAAATATACTATGGTTTTTTTTCATTATCAAACATAGGGGTTTTTATGGGCTCACAGGCACTATCTGCGTGTTATTTCTGCCTCTTGAGAGCTGTCAGCTATGTGCAGCATGATGTTGCTGTCAGCGAGAATAGCAACGATCCCTTCCGGAGGCCTCTGGTCTGTGAACAGGGCGTCCACCTGGGATAAATGGCTGAGCCTCACCATAGCTTTCCGCCCGAACTTGGTGCTGTCGGCAGCAAGGAATACATTGTGGGAGTTGGCAATAATAGCCTGCGCCACCCGCACTTCACTATAATCGAAATCCATGAGGGAGCCATCCTCGTCTATACCCGAGATCCCGATAATGCCGAAATCAACCTTGAATTTTTCGATAAATTCGATAGTAGCCTCACCTGTGATCCCCATGTCACGATGCCTCATTACTCCTCCGGACACGAAAATCTCAAAGCTGGTGTTCTGGCTTAAAATGGCAGCAACGTTGAGGTTGTTGGTTATGACACGAAGACCCTTGTGGTTGATCAGGGCCCTGGCCACTTCCTCAGTAGTTGTTCCGATGTTCAGAAAAAGGGAAGCTTTGTCAGGGATCTTCGCGGCGAGAGAACGGGCGATGCGAACTTTCGCGTCCAGGCGTATGACCTTGCGTGTCGTATAGGCTACATTTTCAACAGTGGAAGGCAGGCCTGCCCCACCGTGGTATCGGCGCAGCAGCCCCTCTCGGCAAAGCTGGTTTATATCTCTTCGCACCGTTTGAGGTGTCACGTGGAAGGTCCTGGCAAGTTCGTCGCTGGACACGAAACCTCTGTTCTGAACGAGTTCGAGGATCTCCCGTTGTCTCCGGTTGTGAAGCCTGGGGGAATCAGGATGGACTGTTTTTGGCATGTAAAATACTCCCGAGAGCTACGGCAGCACTGGCGCGCCTGATGACTGTTAGCTCTATATCATAACACGGTTTTATGCGATTTGTTTTCGTTTTCGAAAAAAACAACCTGAAACCGTTATCAGATCAGTAAAATCCATTTAAATCGTCGCGAAATGTTACAATTCACCATAGGATCTCACCGGGTCAATACGTGTTATTCTGAAACAAAGGTCTCAAATACAGGGAGAACATGGTGGACTTGTCGTACCAGCACTTTCTGGCCCTTCTGAAAGGGGCCCATCCACTTGTGTTTATCGGGCTCCTGCTCCTTTGCGGCTATGCGGGGGGGAAGGTGGCCAACGCACTGAAGGCGCCACGTGTCAGCGGTT
>JBGMRC010000015.1:0-15221 GCA_048061075.1 bacterium
GCCTTATCCGCCCACTCCCCATACGGCTCAATACCCAAAACCCTTCCATACTCCACTATAGCCTCCTGGTAACGGCCCTGCCAACGCAGGATCTCACCGAGATGATAGTGAAAGTCGGGTATGCCGGGCTTGAATTCGATGGCTTTCATTACAGCCTGACGGGCTTCCTCGAAGAGACCCTGCTTGAAATATACCCACGCAAGAGTGTCGTAAAAAAACCCGTTTTTCTGGTCAGCCTCCACGGCGGCAGTTGCCAGGGCCAGAGCATCCCCAATATTCTCCCCTTTCTGAGCGTATGCCCAGGCCATATTATTGAAGGTCTTGGCGTTGCCGGGGTTCAGCTTCAGAGCCATGTTGTAGTGCCTGATGGCCCCCCTGTAATCGCCCTGTGAATGAAGGGCCTCCCCCAGGTTGTGGTGGAGCCTGTCCAGAGCAGGATCGAGCTTTATCCCTTTCCTGTAGATCTTTATGGCTTCATTTATCCGTCCCGTTCTGTAGAGCAGGACGCCGAGGTTGCTGTAAGCCAGTACGTATTCCTTGTTCAGGGAGATAGCTTTGTTAAGTTCCCTTTCCGCTTCGATGTATCGCTCCTGGAGCATGAAGGCCACCCCGAGATTGCCGTGGATCTCAGGTATGTCCGGCTCCAGTTCAATAGCACGTCGAAATTCTGCAATGGCAAGGTCCAGCTGTCCCCGATGGTAATATGTAACCGCAACATTATTTCTTCCGAAAGCAAAGTCAGGTGTATATTTCAGCGCCTGCTGAAAACGTTCAAGCGCCTCCGGGATATTTCCTCTTGAGTAGAGGGCAATGCCGATCCCGTTGAGCCTGTGGGCCATTGAGAACTTTTTTCCCTTGTCTCTGCACGCCGCTAAAGGCAGGATCAGGATCGCTGTCAGTGCGAAGGCCATAAACCTGTTCACTGAAGCTCCTTCGTCCGAATCAGGATATTACCCGCGGAATCCGAGGCCCTGATCCTGATCTCCCCCTCCCCTGGCCTGACGTTCAGGAAAGTCCTGAAAGCGCCGTCAGAGGTAAGGGCGATCCTCTTGCCGTTCAACGAAAGTGTAGTTCCCGGCTCCGCCGCACCCGAGATGTAAACCCTTGCGCCGGACGAACCCGCCAGCACAATAGGGTCTTGCATCTCAAAGAGAGGCGGTCTTTGATCGTGCAGGATCCTGAATACATTAAAGGGGGAAAAGAGGCTTTCCCTGCTCCGCCTGTCCAGGCTGCTCACCTTCCAGTAATAAAGGCCCGGTTTAAGGTCGGTGACCCTTGCTGAGTTATTTTTTATCTTCCGGTTGTCATAAACCGTATTTGTGAAGTACCTGTCCATTCCTAAAACCAGATGGTAGCCGGATGCCTTGTTGACTTTCTTCCAGGTAAACGATACCGGCACCCCCCTTTTCCCGGATACTATCCATTCCAGATTTTTTGGAGTCCTTGTTGTGGGAACGGCAAGGAGCTTACCCCTGGACAGTACTCCACCGTCCTTTCCCAGGCGAACAATATCGCTTTCCTGAATTCTTATATCCTTTCCAGCAGCCTTGACCACCACATCACCGGACATGAGCCTGTATTCAGTCTCGTTCTTTTTGCTCACCTTTATACTGATCCTCGCCTTCCTGATCTGGGCAACAGACCCGGGCGTTTCGATCATGAAGCGCGATCCCCTCGCGGTCGGCCTGAGAATGCTGGCCTCTACATCGCTTTCCAGGAGTTTGATAGCGGAATTTTTTGTCCTGGTCCTTATATCCTCACTCAGATCATCAATGTATACGAGGGAGTTGGATTTAATAGTAAGTTGACTCCCGTCATCAAACTGAACGATAGTCTTGGCTCCTGACCGCGTACGGATCCTGTCGCCCTTATTCAGCCTCATGGATTTCTTGGCCGGTTCCCAATCCAGGGAACCGGACTTCTTGACCTCAACGGCTCCCTTTAGAAAACTCATCGATGCAGCTCTCTCTTTTCTGAAGTATTCGTCGGAGCGGAGGCGGTCCATAGCGCCCTCAAGCGTGTTTAGGGTCTCTTCCGCAAATACAACCGATTCGTCGTATTCACGCGAGTCAAAAGCCTTGCGGGCCTTGAATAGTGAGTCCTGGACCGACCTGAATTCCTGGAATGCCAGCTCCTTTATTCCCATGACGATCGCTTGGCCAAACCGGTCTTCGGCCTTGTTTATCATCCGATCGGCCTGGGCTTTGGGACTGAGGAACTGGAAATAGAAGACAGCAAATGCGCCTGACAGGAGCAGGAGGACAAGAAGAAAGCTCAGCCAGAACTGGAGGGTGCTGAAGGGGATAATTATTGTCCGCCAGAAAAAGAGCCCTCTTCTCTTTTTATACCTGAACGGCCCCTGTCCTGAACCCTCCTGATCAGCCATCGGATATTCTCGGGAGAACTTTGATCATGGCATCGACTATTTCCGGGTCGTATCTCGATCCCTTCCACTCCACAAGCTTGGCAACGACAAATTTCGGTTCCATGGCCTTCTGGTAGAGCCTTTCACTTGTCATGGCATCGAACGTATCGGCAACTGCGATTATACGTCCAAGGAGAGGGATCTGCGCACCCTTGAGTCCCTTCGGATACCCCGTTCCGTCGAGGCGTTCATGATGAGATTCTATTCCAGGAATGACCTCCTTGAGCTGCTGGATGTGACCCATGATCCTAGATCCCCATACGGGATGCTGCCTGATGATATTGTATTCTTCATCGGTGAGCTCGGTGGGCTTCCTGAGGATCCTGTCCTCAATGCCAATTTTGCCCACATCATGCAGCAGTGCAGAGATGTTGACTTTCTGCTGCTCGGCAGGGGAAAGCCCCAGTTCCCTTGATATTTCAAGGCTGACCTGGGCAACCCTCTGAGAGTGTCCGCGGGTATATGGATCCTTTGCGTCAATGGCCGCCGCGAGTGCCTTGGTGGTATTGATAAACAGCTCCCGCATATTCCTGTCGTGCTTTTCGATGCGGGAAGCCATGTGGTTGAAGGTGACCGCAAGCTGACCCAGTTCGTTCCTTGAGCGGATATCGACTCTCTGGTGAAAATCACCTTTTGCAAGGGACATTACCTTTTCTGCCAGAACACCAATAGGGCTTGCCAGGCGTATGGCCAGGAGCGTACTTGCGATACCGGCCGCCATTACGGCAACCAGAGCCCATATAACAGTTTGAAAGTTCATTTTTCTTATGATCTCATAGGCATCGGATCTCGGTTCCTGCACTACCACTCCCCAGCCAAACCCCTTTACGGTAGAATACGATCCCACCATATCCTTGCCCATTTTATCCCTGAAGGGGATAGTGCCGGCGCTCACGCCTGCCAGGAGGTACTTGCCGACGATCTCTACGGAACTCATATCCTCGGACTCGGCCACCCTTTCCATTGCCTGATGGGCTATCAGTACGCCGCCCCGGTCCACAACATAAGCGTTACCCTGGCGGCGTATATTTATCCTCTGGATCGTTTCCTGAACCCTGTTGAGGGAGATCTCTCCCAGAAGGATGGACTTGATGGTTCCGTCGCTGGCGTAAATTGGCATACCCACTGCAATTATGGGAATTTGCGCGGTGGGGAGAACCACCGGGCTACTTATATAAGTCTTCCCGCCCGACGCCTCTTTAATGGCTATTGCTTTCACATTCTGACCTATGCCGGGGAATTTGGACTGGCCGACCCTGTAGGCGCGCGCGATCTCCCCGCCATTTGTGGAGTATTGTATAAGCCGCTTTATCTCGGGATACTGATCCAGGTAGAAAATGAGAGACCTGTCCCTCGCCTCTCTGCTTAGGGGGCTGGCGCCTCCCTGAGCTTTGGCAACGAGCTCAAGATTTGCCAATACGTTGGCCATAGTAGAGGAGATCTCCCCGGCAGCTGCGTTGGCCACCTGAGAGTGTAGAGCAAGAAGTTCGTCTTCGAGATACGTGCGGCTAATGCCCATCAGTTTGTAGGAAGATGCCAGTAGAGGGAGTACGGAAACAGCGAGAGTAACCAGGAGAAACTGATAGAGGATCTTTATCCCTTTCCTCTGCTTGACGTCCTCCTGTTCGGAAGCAGGTTCTGACTCCGTCTTCCTGAATGACTTGAAGAAATCTCCAAGCTTCATGAAGGTTATCCTCCGGAATCCCTTCCCCCGACAGTGATGTCGGGCAGCCTCATGGTGGGCTGCGCATCGCCCACAGGAACACCCTGTCCGTCTTTTCCGCAGGTTCCGATCTCAAAACCGAGATCAGAGCCGATCATGTCTATGCTGTTTAGCACCTCAGGGCCGTTTCCCGCAAGGGTAGCGCCCCTCACCGGTGTTCCTATCTCCCCGTTCTCTATCAGATATCCTTCACTCACTTCGAATACAAAATCCCCTGATACGGTATTAACCTGACCTCCACCCATCTTCCTGACCAGTATCCCCGCATCGACTGATGCAACGATCTTTTCAGGCTCGTCTTTACCGGGAAGTATGATCGTATTGGACATCCTGGGTATGGGCCAGTGCCTGAAGGACTGCCTCCTCCCGTTACCAGTGGGCTTCACACCATCCCGGCGGGAGGATACAAGATCGTTCATATAGGCCTCCAGGACTCCATCCTGAACGAGGACGGTTTTTTCGGCCGGTGTCCCTTCGTCATCAAAGTTATAAGAACCCCTCTTGCCAGGGATAGTCGGATCGTCAACGATGGTTATCAGCGATGAAGCTACCACCTCCCCGATCCTGCCTGAATATACAGACAGTTCCTGTCCCGCAAGGTCAGCCTCCAGACCGTGGCCCACCGCCTCGTGTACCATGGTGCCGCCTGCCTCGGAAGAAAGCACAACTGCCATCCTTCCTGCGGGGGCCTCTGGGGCCTCAAGGCTTATTATTGACCTGCCGGAAGCAATACAAGCGATCTCTTCAGGGTCCATTTCCCTGAACTGCTCGAAACCTCCTATCCCGCCGCGGGGTTCATATCCAACCTGCATGTTCTCACCGTCGGATGCCACTGCGTGAACCAGGAAGATCCCGTAGGATCTGAGATCCTCCACAAAAGACCCTCCTGATGTTGCTATGACCACCTTGCTCAGTGTATCCCGGTAGACGGATTTTGCCTGAACGATCCTCTTGTCAAAGCCCCGGGCCGCCCTCAGGGCTCTCAGAACCAGATCGCCTTTGCTTTCAAGAGTAACGGAAGATGAATCCTCCACAGCCTTTAATGGCCCTGCCGGTTGAGGCGTGAGATCACTGATCCTCACCGGTTCTCCACAAGAGGCTCCTGATGCCAGATATCCGGCAAGGTCAAGCAGCGAGTCGGGAGAAAGGTCAACAGTAGACGCAAAGTGGGTAATGCCGTCCATCACCAGGCGCAGACCTGCTCCCCGTTCCCTGATGGTGGAGATTCTTTCCATATCGTCTCCCTCGGCCTGGAGCATGACTGAAACCGAATCCTCGAAGTAGACATCCGCAAAATCTCCGCCCGCGGACAAAAGCATCGCCAGAACTTCTTGGGCCAGGTTTTGATCCACGATCAATTCGATGCCCTCTTCAGCTGGTAGGTATTGACCGCTTTGTTGTGCTCAACCAGCGTATTTGAGAAAACATGTGTCCCATCGCCTCTGCTCACGAAGTAGAGATAGGGAACCTTTTCTGGAAATAACGCTGACTTGATGGATTCAGCGCCCGGGTTGGCAATTGGGCCAATGGGAAGTCCGAGCCTCGTATAGGTATTATAGGGGGTGTCTTTTCTCAGGTGGCTTTTCTTCAGATCCCCATCGAAATCATCGAGACCGTAAATTACTGTGGGATCGCTCTGAAGCCTGTACCTTTTTTTCAGCCTGTTGTGAAAAACGGCCGACACAAGTCCTCTCTCGTCGGGAGATCCGGTTTCTCTTTCCACGATCGAGGCAAGAATCACGACTTCGAGCTCCGTCATCCCCATTTCGTCGGCTCTAGCCCTCAAATCGTCAGTGAAGACTTTTCTGTAGTGCTCAACCATTCTCCTGAGGATCTGCTCCTCCGAAGTTCCCCTGGGCCAGGCATAGGTATCTGGAAACAGGAACCCCTCCAGCCTGTCAGCAGGCACATCGAGAGAGCGAACAAATTCTGGATCCTCAGAAAGGGCAATGATCCTGTCGTAATCCGCAAGCTCTTTTTCCTGGAGAAGTTTTCCTATCTGCTTTACTGTATAGCCCTCCGGTACCGTGATGCTGTAAAGGACCGCTTTGCCCCTGGACAGCACATTCAGAACCTCTTTGGGAGTCATATCCGCCCTGAAGCTTAATTCTCCAGCCTGAATGCTGCCGGAAAGGCCGCGAATCTTCCCCATCAACACGAAAAGCCTGATGGACCGGATTACTTCGGCATCATTCAGCAGCTGCGCCGCTTTTACGAAGGATGAGCCGGAGGGGATCTGAACGACAATATCATTGTCAGTTTTTCCGGCGGGAGTTATCCAGAAGATAAAGAGCCTGAACGCTCCGATACCGGCAAGAAAAAGGAAAAAAAGCACGATAGCAGGCAGTAACTTCTCTTTCCTCTCGCGCCTTCCGATTCTCAAGCCTTACCCCCTGACCTGCTGTCCAAAAAGGCCTGAAGAAAGATCGCCGCAGCAACCCTGTCGATCAGGGTCTTGCGTTTTTTTCGTGACACATCTCCTCCGATAAGAGCCTTTTCGGCTTCAGCTGTGCTGAGCCTTTCATCCCAAATGACAACCGGGGTATTGATAGATTCCTGCATCAGGCTGACTACCTCAAGTACCTTTTTGGCAGCCGTTCCCCGGGATCCATCCAGATTTAAAGGTACACCCACAACTACCAGCTCAACGTCGTTTTTTCTGACAAGGTCCGCGAGTTTGCTGATATCGCCCTCCAGAGCCCTGGATCGGGACAGAACAGAATGGGGCGTGGCGATAACTTTTCCTTCGTCGGACAGGGCTATACCCACCCTTCTTTCACCCCAATCCACTGCCATCACCCTCCCCATTCCTCACCCCAGGAGTCGGGCTGCTTCCTTGGCAAAATAGGTCAGGATCATATCGGCTCCTGCCCTCTTAATGGATATCAGCGACTCCATCATAACACGTTCTCCGTCTATCCAGTCCAGCCTGGCTCCGGCCTTGACCATCGAATATTCACCACTGACATTATAAGCAGCAAGGGGCATGTCAAATCGATCTTTTAACCGGGCGATAATGTCAAGGTACGGAAGTGCCGGCTTTACCATGATTATGTCAGCGCCCTCTTCTATGTCCAGTGCAGCCTCCCTCAATGCCTCGACGGTATTGGGAGGATCCATCTGGTAGGCCTTCCTGTCTCCGAACTGCGGCGTGGATTCCACCGCCTCCCTGAAGGGCCCGTAGAAGGCTGAGGCGTATTTTACGGCATATGAAAGGACGATGACCTGGTCGAACCCCTCCTCATCCAGAATATCCCTGACGGCCGCTATCCTGCCATCCATCATATCAGATGGCGCGACGATATCGGCGCCGGCCTGGGCATGAGAAAGAGCAGTCCTTGCGAGAAGCTCCAGTGTGGGATCGTTCAAAACATCGCCATCCTGGACAATTCCACAGTGACCGTGGCTTGTATACTCACACAGGCACACATCCGTTATCACCACAAGCTCCGGCAAAACCCCCTTTATCGCCTCCACTGCCAACTGTACAGACCCCCGAGGGTCGTGGGCTTCAGAGGCCATCTCGTCCTTAACATCGGGTATTCCGAAGAGAATGACAGCCGGTATTCCGAGATCAGCCACCTCCCGGCATTCCTTTACTATCTCGTCCACAGACATCTGGTAAACACCGGGCATGGCTCCAATCTCTTTTTTTATCCCCTTCCCGTGCACGACGAACAGAGGATAAATGAGATTATCCACTGATAGGCGCGTTTCCCTGACCATGCGGCGCAGTGTTTCGGTACGCCTGGTTCTGCGCGGCCTGTAGATGGGGTACTGCATATTAGATTACCTCCTTTCGCTCCCTTCCACGATCAGTGTGGGGAGCATTCGGAGCATACCGTCCACAGTATATTCCTCAGGGTAATATACTCTTTTCATTCCTTCCCGTTCAGCCGTCACCGCAGTAGTGGGGCCCACGCACATACATGGAATATCCCTTACCTCGCGGAGAGAACCGAGAAGGTGGGCCAGTCCCTGTACAGATGATGGACTGGTAAACGTTATAATATCTATGAAGTTCCGGGCAAGGAGTTGTTTGAGCTCATTCCGTCCCCTGTCGATGCTTTCCGTTCTGTAAAGGACGATCTCATCCACCACAGCTCCAACGTCTCTGAGTGCTTTGCCGAGTTCTTTTTTAACGGTCTGTGGCCGCAGAACGAGATAAATTTTACCAGAAAGATGTCCCCCGAGCGCATTCTGGATCATTTCGCCGGTATATTCATCCGGTACAGTAAACACTCTTCCTCCTTCAACCCTCCAGGCTTCAGCGGTCCTGGGGCCGACACAGACAGCTGGCGGGATTAACTTCATATCTATTCTGGCCTCGCGAAGGTGGTCCACAAAGAATCTCGTCCCGTTGGCGGAAGTAAATATGAGAGCATCGTATGAACCGATCTTTTCCAAAGCAATACCCAGACCAGCTGGATCACGCAAAGGTATACATTGTATTGTCGGGAAAACAAGGGGGGTGGCTCCGAGCTCTTCAAGGGCCCTGGACATACTCTCTGACTGCTCCGCAGCCCTGGTGATCAGGACCCCGACACCTTCAAGTGATGCGGTTGTCACTCTGTTTCCTTTGTTATTTGTCGTGAAAAGTCCGTGAGCGGCTTTTCACTCCACGGAAAGCAAAAAGCGTCATTCTTCAGATTATCTCTCTACAGTAGATCTCTTCCAGGATCTCACGTCCACCGGAATCGAGGATCTGCTCAGCAAGCTCCAGTCCGGCCTCCTCTGCAGACGCCTCATCTGACCTAACTTCCATCCTTATGAGCTTCCCGCCGTCAAGTCCGGCAACCAGACCAGTAAGGGTTATCTTGCTGTTGTCAGCGGTTGCATAGGCGGCAATGGGAACCTGGCATCCCCCCTCCAGACGGTGCAGAAAGGCTCTCTCAGCCTTAACACATACGGAAGTTTCCCGATGGTTCAGGAACAGAATTCGCTCCAGGGTTCCGGTGTCATCTCCCCTTGCCTCAATTCCCAGGGCACCCTGGCCGATGGCCGGCAGCATAATATCCGTATCCAGGATCTGGGTGACCTCACCTTCCCAGCCGAGCCTCGTTACACCCGCATATGCCAGTACAATGGCAGCGTATTGGCCATCCCTGAGCTTCTGGAGGCGCGTGTTTATGTTACCCCTCAACGGCTCCATAACGAGATCCGGCCTGTAACCGGAAAGCTGCGCCTGTCTCCGAAGGCTGCTTGTGCCGATCCTGGCACCTTCCGGCAACTGCGCCAGCGTCTTACCGTCTCTTGAGATAATAACGTCCCTGGGATCCTTTCTCTCAGTAACCGCTACGATCTCGAGGCCTTCGGGCAGCAAGGTGGGAACGTCTTTCATGCTGTGGACGGCCAGATCCACGGAGTTGTCAAGCAGGGCAGTCTCGATCTCCTTCACAAACAGGCCCTTTCCTCCAACTTTTGCCAGGGGTACATCAAGGATCTTATCCCCTGTTGTTTTTATCTTTACAACCTCTACATCAAGGCCGGGGTTTTTCCTGATAAGGGTCTCCTTGACCCAGTTTGCCTGCCAAAGTGCCAGTTGACTTCCTCTGGTGCCTATTTTCAGTTGTTTCTTCAAGTAATCTCCTCCGACAGAGATTATTCAACCTATTCTTCCTCTCCCCCTTGGGACGACGTAGCTTTACGCGAAGGTGCCTGGTGGGAGAGGATTGAGGAGAGGGGGATATATTACCACCCTCCCCTTTGTCCCCTCCCATCATCAGTCTTCGCCCTTCATAGCTTTAGCAACGAAGGGCTACGACCTGACAAGAGGGAGGGGTGAAATTAATTAATCTAATGCTCTATTTGCTAATGCTCTACCACACTTGAAACTTGGAACCTGGAACTCGATCAATATCAATCATCTAATCGAAAAATCTTCCTCAAGGCCTCTACCAGGTTCCCCCCTTCGCTGGAGTTCGAAGCGTTCTTCATCTGCGAAACAGGACGATGCAGGATCTTGTTCAGTATCGCTTCCGTCATAGCCTCTATCCTCTTCCGGTCTACCTCGGATAGATTCTGCATCTTCCTGAGAGTTTTATCCACCTCCGCCTTCCTGATATCTTCTGCCCAGTCCTTCAACATAATGATGGTCGGAAAAACCTCTCTTGACTGCATCCAGCTTATAAACTGCTCGACTTCCTCCGATACTATCTTTTCAGCTTTCGCGGCTTCCTTCTCTCTGGCTTTGATGTTGGCCTGAACAACCCCTTCAAGATCGTCAATATCGTAAAGATATACGTTTTCCAGCTCATTTACTTCGGTTTGGATATCCCTCGGAACGGCGATATCAATGAAGAACATCGGCCTGTTCCGCCTTTTCTTTATAACACCGGCAACCATTTTTCTGTCGATAATCGTTGAAGGAGCGCCAGTTGAGCTGATCACGATGTCGGTAAGCTCCATCTGCTGATCCATGTCGTCGAACTGTATTGCAGATCCGCCAAACTCTTCCGCCAGAGCTTCCGCAGGCTCAAAGGTCCTGTTCGTAACCATTATGTGTTCGATCCCGCTGTTGAGGAGATGCTGCGCAGCCAGTTCAGCCATTTCCCCAGCTCCCACAAGCATAACGGTCTTACCGCCCAGGTCACCGAAGATCTTCTTTGCCAATTCCACAGCTGCAAATGAGATGGACACGGCGGAGGTGGCGATACGTGTTTCAGTGCGAACCCTCTTGGCAACCGAAAATGACTTGTGCAGGAGCCTGTTCAGGATGTTTCCTGTACTTTGCGCCTGCGAGGCACAGGTGAAGGCTTCCTTTACCTGCCCCAGAATCTGGGTTTCGCCGACAACCATGGAATCCAGGCTGGAAGCCACCCTGAACATATGGTTTATCGCCTCTTTGCCGCATAATGTATACAGATGAGGGTCTATCTTCTCTCTTTCCACGGAATGGTACTCAGAAAGGAAAGAGGCTATGTCTTCAATAACCGCGTCCTTTTTAAGTGAGATCGCGCATATCTCTACCCTGTTACATGTGGACAGGATCAGGGCCTCGGCAACACTCCTGTAGCCGGACAGTGATTTTAACCCTTCGTTCAGGGATTCATCAACAAACGAGATTTTCTCCCTGACTTCTATGGGCGCTGTCTTGTGACTGAGTCCGACGATTACGATTTCCATAAGCGGCTGTATTTCAGTTGTAGGAGTGAAGTCCGCTCGACAGAAGATTAACTCCGAGAAACGTGAAGAGTACGGCCACAAAGCCGATAATAGAAAGGTAGGCCGCTCTCTTTCCGCGCCATCCCACAGTAAAACGGGTGTGAAGCAGGGCAGCGTAGATCAGCCAGGTGATAAGAGACCAGATCTCTTTAGGGTCCCAGCTCCAGTACGCGCCCCATGCGTCCTGCGCCCAGACAGAACCCGTTATTATCCCAAGGGTCAGCAGGGGAAAACCAACCGTCAGGGCTCTGTAATTGATCTGATCCAGGATGCCGAGACTGGGAAGGCGATAGTAGAATGCACCGAGCTTTTTGGACTTCAGCTGTTTTTCCTGGATGAGATACATTACTCCGGCAGCAGCGGCCAGGGCGAACAATGCATCGCCCATGAAGCTGAAAGTAACGTGGAACGGAAACCAGTAACTCTTCAAAGCAGAGGGGATCTCAGCAATTCCCTTGTCCGGCATCGTAGCGGACGCCGCCATCATAACGAAGGCGACAGGCATCACGAAAGCCCCCAGCACCGGCGCAGGATACCGGATGGTTATCAGGAGATAGGCGACAACCATGCACCAGGAGAAAAACACAAGGGATTCGTACATATTTGTGCCGAGGATGCTGCTGCCTCTGCCGAAGCGGACGACAAAGAAGGCGATCTGAAGCACTAACACCAGATAGAGTGAGTATCTGGCTACCCTCGGTACTACCGGATTCTGATAAACCAGAAACAGGAGGTAATGGAGGGTGGCAATGAACAGGAAGACCAGTGCGCCGATAAAAAAGACCAGGTCCATCAAACTCTCTCCACGGAAAATATGTTTCGTAAGAGAATATTACTCTTCAGTACGAGGCGAATCTCCGATGGTTACAGCCTTCGGACCGGTGAAGCTGATCGCATCAACAGGGCAACGCGGTGGGCACAGCCCGCATCCGGTACACTGTGCGGGATCGATCTCATGCAGCTGTTTCAGCTCCCCCTGTGCAGCCTCGTATGGACAGATCTTTGCGCAGATTCCGCAACCGTTGCACTCATCTGAAATAAGGACCGTAGTTCGAGGCAGCATATCATCGGTGATCGAATCCGTGGGACACTTGCTGGCACAGATGCCACACTCTATACAGGCGTCCGGATCTATGTATGCCAGGTTGTCCTCCTGGGTTATCGCATCCACGGGACAGACCTTCTCGCAGATACCGCATCCGATACAGCCGACACTGCATACGCTCTTTACGATCTTCCCGGGCTGGGGAGAGTAACACCTTACGATCACCTTATGAACAGCCGGTTCCAGGACCAGGACGTCACGGGGACATGCTTCCACACATTTACCACAAGATGTGCAGAGGTCGGGATCGATTATCGGCAGATCTTCATCGCTCATCTTGATCGCGTCAAAGGGACACACGAACTCGCAAGTGGCAAAACCGACGCATGAGTAGCGGCAGGATTTTCCCCCGCCCCCAAGGAGAACAGCCGCGCGGCAGTCCCGGATACCTTCGTATTCGGCCTCCACCTTGGCGTGGCTGCGGCCCCCACCGCATTTGAGCACCGATACTTTCTTGACAACTCCCACGACTTCCAGGCCCAGAAAATCAGACAGTTCATCTACAACTTCCTGGCCGCCTGGGGCGCAGTCAGCAGGCCCTACCGAACCCGCAAGGAGCCCCTCCGCAAAACCGGCGCATCCCGGATAGCCGCAAGCGCCGCAGTTCAGACCCGGCAGAATACTCTCCAGGGTCTCAAGACGCGGATCGATATCAACATGGAATTTCTTGGAGGCGATCCCGAGACCGAGAGCAGCTATGAATCCCAGGCCTGTTATGGAGACGATGGCTGAAAGCATTCTTTACGGTCTAACCATCCCGGAGAATCCCATGAAGGCCAGAGAGAGGATACCGGCCGTGATAAAGGCCCCCGCAGTTCCCCTGAATGGTATGGGTGCATCGGACAGGTCATCAACGCGCTCGCGTATACCGGACATCAGGACGATGGCCACCGTAAAGCCGATTGCTGAACCAAAGCCGAAAACTATAGTGGAAAAGAATCCGAGACCCTTTTGAACTATAAGAAGAGCCACTCCAAGCACCGCACAGTTTGTAGTGATAAGCGGCAGGAATATCCCCAGGGATTTATATAGCGTCGGGCTCACCTTCCTGATGAACATCTCCACAAACTGAACCAGTGCCGCTATCACAAGAATGAACATGATCGTCTGGAGATACTGAAGTTCAAAGGGGACCAGTATGAATTCCTGGATGATCCATACAATCGTGGATGCCACAGTCATAACAAAAATCACCGCCATTCCCATGCCAGTGGCAGTCTCGATCCGCTTGGAAACGCCCATGAAAGGGCATATACCCAGAAAGCGCGCCAGCACGAAGTTGTTGACAAATACTGTGCCGACCAGGAGCAGGAAGATTTCGTTCATGGTTAACTCAGTTAATAGTTGAAAGTTAAAAGTTGAAAGTTAAAAGTCAACAAATTTGAAATCTCGGTTTCTCCCTCTTGAAACCTTAAACTTTCAACCTTCAACTTTCAACTTTAAACCCGGCATATTACTTCCTTTTCAAAAAAAGACCAGGATGCTACAAACTTGTCATGGCAATGTTTCAGAACCTTTCAGACAAGCTCGATGGCATCTTCAAAAGGCTTAAAAATAGAGGGCGGTTGACCGAAAAAGACCTCGACTCCACCCTCAGGGAAGTCAGGCTAGCCCTTTTGGAAGCTGATGTCAACTTCAAAGTAGTTAAGAGCTTTGTAAGCCAGGTCAGGGGACGTTCAGCGGACAGCGAAGTACTGGAAAGCCTCACTCCTGCGCAGCAGGTCATCAAGATCGTCCATGAGGAAATGGGCAATATCCTGGGGGGGTCGAGGGTAGATCTTAACCGCGCTTCAATCCCTCCGACCCGTATCATGCTGGTGGGCTTGCAGGGTTCGGGTAAAACGACTACTGCCGTCAAGCTGGCACTTCATCTGAAGGGTCAGAACATGAGACCATACCTGGTACCGGCTGACATGAGCAGGCCGGCAGCAGTACAGCAGCTCCTTCAGACAGCCCAAAGGGCTGAAATTCCTGCTTATAAACCGGAGGCGGGAATGAACCTTGAGGGTATCTACAGGAGCGCCGCGGTTGAGGCGGGCCGGTTCGGAGCCGATACAGTTATTGTGGATACGGCCGGACGCCTCCACGTTGACGAAGAGTTGATGGAAGAGATCCGTACCCTTTCGGCGGTTATACATCCCCACGAGACACTACTGGTTGCGGATTCCATGACTGGCCAGGATGCGGTTAAAGTCGCCGAGGCATTTCATGCAGTTCTTGATCTTACCGGTATAATCCTCACCAAGCTAGATGGCGATGCCAGGGGAGGAGCAGCTCTTTCAATGAGAAACGTCACAGGGGTTCCGATAAAGTTTGCCGGGACCGGAGAGACCCTCGACGGGCTTGAGCCGTTCCACCCTGAAAGGATGGCCTCCAGGATCCTGGGAATGGGTGATGTTCTCACCCTCATCGACCGGGCCCGGAAGACAATGGATGAAAAAGAGGCGGAAAGGGTTGCACGCAAACAGATGCGTGGCGAATTCGACCTGATGGATTTCAGGGACCAGCTCACCAAATTGAGGAGCATGGGTTCTCTTTCCGAGATGCTCTCTATGCTGCCGTTGCCCGGCAAAATGAAGAAAGCCATTCCGGACGAAATAGATGAGAGGGAGTTTGTGAGGATCACGGCTATTATAGACAGCATGACTCCGGCAGAGCGAAGAAAGCCGAAGATAATCGACGGCAGCAGGCGGAAGAGGATATCAGCCGGCTCCGGTACCACCGTATCTGAGGTGAACCGCCTGCTCAAAAGATTCGCCGAGACCAAAAAGATGATGAAGATGATGGGAAAGGGGAAGGGACCG
>JBGMRC010000015.1:15321-17597 GCA_048061075.1 bacterium
AAGATTCGCCGAGACCAAAAAGATGATGAAGATGATGGGAAAGGGGAAGGGACCGCTTGGGAAACTACCGTTTTAGACGAGTTTCTAGTTTCTAGTTTCTGGTTTCTAGTAAAAACACAGAACAACTCATAACTGGTAATTGAATATAAATGTTTGACGTATCAAGAAAAAAAATGTAGTTAATCGTGTTCTTGCAGCGTATTCTGCTGCCTCATGAGATTTTTGTAAGGATCTACGACGGCTGAGAACAAAGTAGATGCTGTGTTATGGCAGCCGCATAAACAGGAGAAATAATTTTGGCGACAGTTATAAGATTAAAACGAATGGGTAAAAAAAAGCAGCCATTCTACCGGGTGGTAGTAGCCGATTCCCGGTTCCCCCGGGACGGGCGCTTCATCGAGTTAGTCGGAACCTACGACCCAAAAAAGGATCCCGCCGAAATAAACATCAAGGAAGACAGGGTCCTCGAGTGGCTCAGGAAAGGTGCCACTCCATCAGACACCGTCAAGAGCCTTCTGTCCAGGGTCGGTGTCATGAAGAAGTTCGACGAAGAGAAGAGAGCCTCAAAGAGCAGCTGATCACACCTCCGGGAATTTCCCGATATACTTTCCTGCCCATTCATTGACTTGAGTTATCCGAAACCGGGCTGGACTGACAATCATGTCCCTAGACCTCTATATCGTAGCAAAGATCCTGCGCCCTCACGGACGGAACGGTGAGGTTCGGCTTCACCCCCAGACCGATCACCTTGACATACTGCTGGGATCGAAAAGAGTATTTCTTGGTCTCGAGGAGGGGTTAGCGGTGCAGATCGAGAAGATGAGAATGCACAAGAGTACGCCACTCATGAAAATAGCCGGTATCGATAACATCAGCAGTGCCGAAACTCTGAGGGGAAAGGATGTATGCCTCCCCAGGGAGGAGCTGGCACCATTGGAGGAGGGTGAGTACTTCCTCCACGATCTGATCGGTCTCGAGGTGATGGACCATGAGGGTGCTCTGATAGGAAATGTGGAGTGGATCATGGAGACTGGTGGCACACCGGTGCTTGTAGGCGAAGGTGAGTCGGGAGAGTTTCTCATACCATTCTCCCCCGATGCTGTGGGAGAGGTTGACCTGGAAAAGGGGCTCCTCAGACTCAATTACCTGCCCGGACTTCTGGAGCTCTGAATGAAGTTTAACGTTCTGACTATATTCCCGGAAATTCTTGCATGTGCCCTGAAAGAGAGCATTCTGGGAAAAGCTGTCGACAAGGGTATCATTGAACTGAACCTGGTGGACACAAGGGAGTTCGCTCAGGATAAACACAGGATGGTTGATGATTACCCTTACGGTGGTGGTCCGGGGATGGTTATGAAAGCGGAACCGATCTTCCTGGCGGCAGAATCACTCGAGACCCAACCTGACATACCCGTGATCCTGTTAAGCCCCCAGGGTGAGGTCTTCAACCAGGAACTCGCACGGGAACTTTCGGAAAACAATGAGCTGGTAATTATATGCGGAAGATACGAAGGTGTGGATGAAAGGATCATCGAAGGCCTCAATGCAAGGGAGGTTTCCATTGGGGATTACGTTATCACCGGCGGTGAGTTTGCCGCGCTTGTTATTATTGACGCTGTATCAAGGCTCATTCCGGGGGTGCTCGGCGACGACAGGTCCTGTGAAAATGAGAGCTTCACAATGGGACTTCTGGAGTACCCCCACTATACGAGACCCGCGGGTTTCAGGAAGTTGAATGTGCCCGATGTGTTGATCTCAGGTAATCACGCTAGGATCGACCGCTGGAGAAAAGAACGCTCCCTGGAGCGGACCCTCAAAAAGAGACCCGACCTTCTGGAGAAAGCCAACCTGACGGAAGAGGACCTTGAGTTCCTGAAAAAACTCGGCTATGAGCCAGAACCCGGGAAATAATTTTGATTGCAAGATATTACTTGTGATTCAGTAATAAATATTTATAATACCAAAGCCTCGCTGTAAGTTGCAGAAAGTGAACTCAGTTTATTGAACCGGCAACGGAGGTGCTCGAGAGCAGGTTAGATTCAAGGCCGCAGGGAGGAGGAAACCGGAGGTGTATATGGCACATACACTGAGGATTTCCGACGACTGAGAACGCCGAAGATGACCTGTTATCGACACCGCATAGAATTAACCGGAGATTTAGGAAGCCGCATAATTAACTCTGGAAAAGGTTTGAAAAATGAACGTATTAGAGATGTACGAAAAAGAACACATGAAAAGAGACATCCCCGAAACCCCGATCGGAGCCAACGTCAGGG
>JBGMRC010000016.1:0-12340 GCA_048061075.1 bacterium
ATACGCAGGATCTTATCCGGGCTGCCTTCTTTCTGGCGTTCGATACGAAGAGTATTTATTTTTCCCCACAGCGATTCGACTTTTTCGTGTCCTATGACCTTGAATTCATACTGAGACATGCGCTTACCATCGACCAGCGAGATTTTACCGGTCTGTCCCTTCCTGGGCGGGTTTAACATCCAGAAAAAAAGGAAAGAGGCCGGATCCTGTACACCGGGACTGATATCGTAGACTCTGCCATTATTCAGTGAGACCTTTTTTTTGTCCCAGTCAAAGGTGGCAATGCGTGCTTTGTCAGGTCGATTATCCGGGGCCTGGTGATAGCTCAGAGGGTAAATCATATCCGCAACTACCTTGAATTCACTCTTCTCCCTGTAGGTATCTCTCAGCAGGATGGCGGCAATGCCTGTGGCGTTGGTTTCCGATGTGACCTTATACTTTCCTTTGCTTACAGCCCGCAGCTTACGATTCAGTGTTCCGATATTTATGCCGGAAATGTTGGCTCTATACACAAGATCAAGGCTATCGGGCAGTTCAGCGGCGAACAGACAGGTGTTCAGAAAAAGACCTGAAATCAAAAAGAGTACAGACAATTTATATTTCATCAATTTGGATCTGTTGTTTAGATGATTCATTGCCATCGAGAAGTACCTTTCCGTTTCTCACAGATAGCCTGCCCTGAGCGAACCATTGTATAGCCCTGGGGTAGATGAGATGTTCCTGTACAAGCACCCTGGCAGCAAGTTGCTGGCTGTTGTCAGACCCATAAACAGGTACATGAGCCTGTATGATAATCGGGCCGTTATCGACCTCCGGTGTGACAAAGTGTACCGTAGCTCCGGCTTCCTCATCACCGTTCTCAATGGCTCGTTGATGCGTATTCAGCCCGGGATAAAGCGGTAACAGGGAAGGGTGGATGTTGAACAGTCTGCCTGAATAATGATTAACAAACTCAGTGGTGAGTATGCGCATAAAACCGGCCAGAACAACCAGCATCGGCTGATGACGATCGATCTCGACCATTAAGGCTGCGTCATAGCTGCTGCGATCCGGGTAATCCCGGTGATTGATGACCATTGTGGCTATACCCGCCTGCCGGGCGCGTTGCAGGCCATAGGCCTCGGGATTATTAGAAATGACCGTACAGATATCAATGCCAGGTTCAAAATCCTGACGCTTGTCAATAATGGACTGTAAGTTACTGCCACTGCCGGAGATCAGGACAACTATTGGAAAAGGAACAGGAAAGAGTTTTTGCTCAGACGATTCTAAGTCAGACAATCCGGACACGCTCACTTCCCACTGCGGCCTTTTCGATTCGTCCAGCCAGCCAGACCTTTTCCCCCTGCGCTTCAAGATTTTTGATTACAGCAGGCGCATCTTTTGCTGCCGCCACAAGTACCATGCCCATGCCGCAGTTAAAGGTTTTTAACATCTCGTCTTCGGTGATGTTGCCGTTTTCCTGCAGCCATTCAAAGACTGCAGGAAAATTCCAGGATGATCGCTCGACCGCTGCACAGAGTCCGTCCGGGATAACCCGGCATATGTTGCCTGACAGACCGCCACCGGTGATATGGGCCAGTGCATGCAAGGGCACTTCCTGCAGTAGATTTAATAGTGGTTTGACATATATGCGTGTCGGTTTGAGCAGGGCGCGGGCAAGTGTTGTGTTGCCGAATGTTTGCCCGGGGTCTGCACTTGAGACCTCAATGACCTTGCGAATCAGGGAGTAGCCATTGGAGTGCGGGCCGGATGACTGCAAGGCAATAAGTACATCGCCTTCGCTGACTTCTGAGCCGTCAATGATGGATGATTTTTCGACTACACCGACACAGAAGCCTGCCAGATCATAATCCCCATCGGCATACATGCCCGGCATTTCTGCTGTCTCACCGCCGATTAACGCGGCGCCGGCCAGTTTGCATCCGTCTCCTATTCCACGCACGATGGTAGCAGCGGTATCGACATCAAGTTTTCCAGTGGCAAAATAATCGAGAAAGAAAAGAGGCTCTGCCCCCTGTACCAGGATGTCATTGGCGCACATGGCGACCAGATCGATGCCGATGGTGTCATGAATGCCACTGTCAATGGCGAGTCTCAGCTTGGTGCCTACACCGTCAGTACCGGACACCAGAATCGGTTCTTTATATGTCGGCGGGATTTGGAACATGGCGCCAAAACCACCCAGGTCATCCATACAGCCCGGACGACGGGTTGCTTTGGCAATGGGTTTGATCATATCAACCAGGGATTCGCCGGCGTCAATGTCGACGCCTGCGTCACGATAAGTCAGGCCAGAATTAGAATCAGCCACCAATGGCTCCTGTAGGAATTCATGGTAAAGTAAACATAGCATTTTATCATGACATCCATGAGTTCTGTCAGATTTTTAGTGGGAACAATGACGAATAGATCAGACATAATTTCTTGAAACTTGAAACTTGAAACTGAAGTTAGTTTAAAAAGACATAGTGATTACAACCATCCCTAATATTATTACCATGTTCCGGATCGCGACTGTGCCGGTGTTGATTCTATTCCTGCATGATCAGAATTACGGATGGGCCTTCACGGTCTTTTTAATTGCCGGGATTTCCGATGCGCTGGACGGCTTCATTGCCAAGCGCTTTGATATGGCCAGTGAGCTTGGTGCTATACTGGATCCGCTGGCTGACAAGGCACTGATATTCAGCAGCTATCTGATGCTGATGATACTGGGTGATCTGCCATTCTGGTTATTTCTGACTGTCGTTTTCCGGGATGTACTCATTCTGGCAGGAAGCCTGATTTATGTGGCGTTTAACGGCCAGGTCAAGATGGCGCCAAGCTATTTGAGCAAGCTCAATACGTTTACGCAGATTTTCCTTGTGGTTGCTATCCTGGCGCAAAAAACCTTTGGTCTGGATTACACCTCCTTCACGGATTATTTAATCTACGCCACTTTTATAACAACGATACTCAGTGGTGTGCATTATGTCTGGGTATGGGCTGTGAAAGAGGAAATTGAAATGGTGGACAGTGCGAATGATGACCGAAATGCCAGTAAAAACAGGTAGTCCAGACTGATGACAATAAAACAGAGTCAGATGGCACTGGATATTTCATTACGGGACAAGGTTTGTTTTGACAGTTTCGTTACTGGCCATAACGCAGAGCTGGAGCAGCATCTGATCAAGGTGGCCGAAGGAAAGGAGGTGCTGGCGCCCCTGTTTATCTGGGGTGAATCCGGCGGTGGTAAGAGCCATTTACTGAATTCCTGTTATCGGCTTGCCGAAGAGAACAGGCAAAGCCCCTGGTTTGTTTCGCTATCTGATCTGCCTGCTGAAAAAGGCAGTGAAGCCATCCTTACCGATCTCGGTGACTACGATATTTATCTAATCGATGGCCTTGATACCATTGCGGGCATGGCTGGATGGGAAGAGAGATTATTTCAGCTCTGTAACCTGGCCCGTGACAGGGACAAGTCGATCATTATTTCGGCAATCAAGCCACCAACTAGTCTGGATCTGGGCCTGCGTGATCTGGTAACACGCTTGTTGTCAGGTTTAACCTATCAGGTGTTACCACTGGGCGATGAGCAGAAAATCACCGCCCTGCAGGAACGGGCATCTGATCGAGGCTTCGAGATCTCCGAGGACGCAGTAAAGTTTATTCTAAACCGTCATCGGCGAGAGATGGGGAATTTGTTCAAAATACTTGATCAAATTGACAGGGCCAGTCTGGAGCAAAAAAGGCTGATTACGATTCCGTTTTTGCGATCGTTGGAATTGGAATGATTAAAACCAGAGGAAAGGGGAAAGGAGGAAAGGGGAAAGGAAAGTCAAAATCGGAACCTTTTTCATCATTCATCTTTCATCTTTAGTCTTTAGTCTTTGGTCTTTAGTCTTTTCCTTTCCCCTTTCCCCTTTCCCCTTTCCCCTGCCTTTTAGTGTTTCTAAGATAAATATAAATACAAACAACAAATGCAAGAACCAGAAAAACTTCAGCCAGGCTCAAGGCCAGTAATACTGGATTCTGTGAGCCTGTAGCGAACTCACCCCAGCTGATCATTACACCTTCAATAAGGTAAAGCATGGCGATCAGGCCGGCGACGGAGAACGATGTTCGCTTCATGTGCAACATGCCGAATAGTGGAACCAACAGCAGTAAGGCCTTGATCGTCAACCAGAGGCCTGGTGGTGGAGCGGGGGCCAGCCAGCCTTCCCATAGCACGGTGAGGGTAATAAGCGCTATCCAGAAAACAAGGCTCAGTGTATAGGCCAGTCTGGTATTCATACTTTTTAAGGGTGCCCTCTTAAGTGGTCAGGCAGGCAAGATTGGCAACCCTCATACCGAGAGCATGACACAGCATTTTCTCATCTTCCGAGAAGGGCATGTTTCCATCCTGTCCGGAAATGTGCGTTGCCCCGTAGGGTGTGCCACCGGTATGTGTTGTATTGAGGGATTCTTCAGTGTAGGGAATGCCGACTACAATAGCACCGTGATGCAGCAATGGGATCAGCATAGCGAACAACGCGGCTTCCTGTCCGCCATGGAAACTTGACGACGATGTAAATGCTGCCGCTGGTTTGTTTACCAGAGTGCCGGATAGCCATTGCGGGGTAGTCTGATCGAGAAAATGTTTCATTGGTGCCGCCATAGAGCCGAAATAGGCCGGGCTACCGAGAATTATGCCATCACATTCTTCGAGATCAGTGATCTCGGCATACGGCGGGCCGCTGGCGGGGATACTGTCCTCTGTTGCTTCGGTGTTTGCTGAGACCCCAGGCAGGGTTCTTACTCGAGCGGAACAACCGGCTATGGATTCGATCCCACGACTAATGGTTTTCGCCATATTTGCTACCGATCCATGGCGGCTGTAGTAGAGGACGAGAATTTCACGCATATTGATCACCTGATTACCTGTAGGTGCGAATTCATTCGCACACCGAGGATGATAAAGTAGTTGTGCGAATGAATTCGCACCTACATAAAGATAAGCAACCTAAAGAATGTCCAGCACTGCCTCAGGTGGACGTGCCAGGACAGCCTTTCCATTATTTACAACGATCGGTCGCTCAATCAGGCTGGGGCACTGAGCCATGGCTTCTATCAGTTCATCATCGGTAAATGTTGGGTCATCCAGTCCTGCATCCTTGAAAACTGCTTCATGTTTTCTCATTAGTTCATGCGGAGTCATGCCCAGCATTGCAAGCAATTCTTTAAGGGTGGCTTCATCTGGCGGGGTGTCCATATATTTAATGACTTCGGCTTCTATGCCTTTCTCCTCCAGAAACTCCATAGCCGCGCGAGACTTGCTGCAACGAGGGTTGTGGTAAATAGTAACTGCCATGATCACCTCCATCATTTATAACGCCACATTCTGCATAACAGAATATAGCCTGTCCAGTGTTATGTTAATCCCACGGCATAAGCCAATCGAAAATGATAGAATCCGCCCATTGCTCGTTGTAGGTGACAGAAATGAAGGTTTTGATTACAGGAGGCGCCGGGTTCATCGGAGCCGCATTAGCACACAGACTGCTGGATCGCGGTGATACAGTGCACGTGATTGATACGCTTAACGATTACTATGAGGTCTCCCTTAAAGAAGCCAGGCTGGCAGGCTTGACTGGCAAACCCGGTTTTGGTTTTGAGAAAACAGACATCTCAGATAGAGCCGCCATTAAAAAGCTATTCGAGACACATCAGTTTGATGCCGTAATGAATCTTGCCGCCCAGGCAGGTGTGCGGTACTCGCTGGAGAACCCGGCGGCTTATGTCGATGCGAATCTGGTTGGTTTTGGCAATATACTTGAAGGCTGCCGGCATTCGAAAGTAGGGCATCTGGTTTTTGCTTCATCAAGTTCGGTCTATGGCTCCAATACCAAACTGCCGTATTCCGAGAATGATGCGGTGGATCATCAGGTTTCACTCTATGCCGCCAGCAAAAAAGCTGGTGAACTGATGGCCCATACCTATGCCCATCTTTATCGCCTGCCCTGCACAGGCCTGCGATTTTTTACCGTCTATGGCCCCTGGGGCAGACCGGACATGGCCTTTTTCAAATTCACCAAAGCCATGCTGAAGGGCGAGAAAATACCGGTATTCAATCACGGCAAGATGATCCGTGATTTTACCTATATCGATGATGTCGTTGAAGGTGTCATCAGGGTGATTGATAAACCCGCGGAACCGGATTCGGCATTCAGTCATGATGACCCTGTGCCGTCCTCCAGCGATGCGCCTTACCGGATATACAATATTGGTAATGGCAGACCGGTAAAATTGCTGCGCTATATAGAAGTGCTGGAAGACTCGCTGGGCATCAAGGCCGACATGGAAATGCTGCCAATGCAGGATGGCGATGTGAAAGCGACAACCGCTGATACTTCGGCACTGGAAAGAGATTTTGGTTACAAGCCTGGAATTACTGTTGAAGAGGGTTTGCGTATGTTTGTTGCCTGGTACAGAGAGTATTACGGCATTAAAAAGACGGATTAGGTATTAGTCACTGCTATCCCATAAACATTGATTAAAAATGGCCTGTTAACCTTAACTTGTGTGCATCGAATTTATATCCCGATCAACGTTTTCTTGAAACTTTTCAGTGATCAACATAATGGGCAATGAATTTGCGAAAACCCTATAGGTTCTGAAGATTAGAAAATCATTCTTTTTGATATTGAAATAAACTGCCAGATCATGCGCCTGCTCTTTACCATAATCCAGAATCTCACGAAAGGTTTCTAAACGATCTTCCAAGATTAATTGGCCAATAGGCTTATTGCTGTTCAACAAACCATCTCTTATCCTTTCATCAAGTCGGTCAGGGACTATTATTGTCTCGGCATAAATATGGTTTTTATGACTTAATCTTCCACACAAGCATATCTTTCTCTTCAGAATCCTACACCCTCTTTCTATCTCCAAAGAGGGGATACTATGCTCTAAAATAAAGTACTCCTGAAATATCTTTGTAACCTTCATCCGTTCCCATAGGTATGCTTCGAGGATCTCGGTTACCATACCATCTGTAGTTAGAAGAATACGTTGAAAGGGAGTTAGATCCTTTATGTTAATGTGACCAGGCTTTAAGGATCTTTGAAGATCAACACGTAATAACTTATTATTTGGAACATTATTATTGTCCATGATTTGTCCTCCTGGAGGATCTTGTCGATCGCAATAAAACATTTTTCCTGTCACATCTGCGAACAAGGAGTGTCGCATGAGCATCCGCCTGTAAACCGGCGCGCAAGGGTATTTTCATTTTTTGGTCTAGCCCTGGATTGGATCCTTCAATTCCCCCAAAAGGCTCTGGAGCTGCCACGTCGGCCCTCGGTGTCCCCGCCTACGTAGTGCTTCCAGTAGTTTTAGCGTTGGGTGGGAGTGGAAACCTTCAAATCGAAACTGCGGATACTCTTTCGATATGGTCGCGATCATTTCTCCGGGATCCTCCCGCATCGCGGGGGGAAAGTAGAACTGGGGGATCAGCAAATCCTTTGTGTTGTATCCTTCGGACTTCGCAACTTTTTCGATCGCGGTTCTGGGATATATACGTATTCCCGTGGAGACGATAACCGCTGTGGGCTGAAGAGAGGCGATGAGATCGAATCCCTCACGAACCGTACTCAACGTCTCTCCGGGGCACCCCACTATCAGATAGTGGCAAACCTTTAGGCCCGCCGACTGGGCGATGTGATGCGAGCGGACGAGTGTCTTTATGCTGAATCCTTTGTGGAGGGCCCTGAGGCTCGTGGTGGTCCCTCCTTCCGTGCCAAACTCAATGCCCACACAACCCGACCGGACGGCCCAGTCGGCCAGTTCTTCGGCCATCAGTGCCGGATTGAAGAAGCCGGTCCAAGATATTTTGATTCCTCTTCGCACGATCTCCTGGCAAATCTCCACCGCATGTTGCACCGGGTTGTTGAAGACGTTGTCCGTGAAAAAGATTTCTTCTACGCCGTATGTTTGTTGCAGATGTTCCAGTTCGTCAACCACGTGTGCACTTGAGCGCATTCGTAGGCTTCTTCCCTCTATCAGGGGGTAAGTGCAATAAGTACATCGAAACGGGCAGCCGCGTTTCGTTTGCACGGCCGTGAGACTTCCGCCACGAAGATAAAAAGGCAGGTCGAGCAGGTCCCTGGCTGGAAAGAAATCCTGTTCCCCAAAGGCTACCCATTCGGGCTCGGTCTCCAGATAGACAGCTTGCTTCCGCAGGGCCAATCCTGCAACGTTGTCAAGAGAACTGTCTCTATTCCCGCTCCATGCCTCCAGTAGCGCGAGAAAGCTTTTCTCTCCCTCTCCCATCACACCCACTTCAAGATCCAGATACGCCAGAATCTCCTTGGGCATCACAGCGAACCCGGAGCCTCCGATCACCAATTTGGCAGAGGAAATGTTACGGCAGTGAGTGACGACTTCCTTCGCCCAGGGTAAATAGAACTCCAGGTTCGGGAATGCACAGTTGTCGATGTTACGAAGGCCAAACCCGATCACTACCGGTGCGAAGTTGGCCACTATCTGCTCGAGGGACTCAAGGGGATCGCTGCAGATGTTCATGTCAAGGAAAGCGACCTCGTGGCCGGCACGGCGTGAAGCCTCCGCAATGTAGGCGAGCCCAACCGGCTGGACCGGATAGGGGTGCTTCTCTCGGTTTAAGGCTACGAGTAGGAGTTTCATAGTGTATTATTCCGACGCTGTCGTTCGGAATCCTTGACGCATCTTGCGTACATTCGCCAGGGTATCGTCTGCAGGCAACTCATCGCGATGGGCCAGGATTCCTCGCTGAAGTGCGGGAATGGTACCCCAGAGTTTTGCATATTCTGCATAGTATTCCCTAAGGGGCATCTGTGTAGGAATCACTGCATGGAGCAAGTCCCAGTAATCGTAATTCTCCACGATGACACTGTCCTTGTAATGTTCATTGCTTTTGGTGCCAGGGAAGGGGGTGAGGATACAGTAGACAGGGGTATCCAGGCCGTGATCATCCACATATTTCTGGAGGGCAGCGAAGTCCTCACGCTGGTAGTCCGGGTGTAGCACGAACATGGCCTGGATTTCCACGCCATTCGCCTCGCAGATGGCGATGGCCTCATCATTGTCTTGAACTGTTGCCTGTTTATTATAGTCATCAAGATCCTCTGGTCGGCGGGATTCCAGTCCAATCAGCACCCGCTTGAGTCCTATGGAGGCCCACTTCTCGAAGACTTTGCGGTGCTTGCGAATCGAGTCGGAGCGGGCCATGAAGTAGTAGTGCTTCTGGATGCCGCGTTCTTCGATAAGGCGAGCGATCTCGGCCATTCTGGCGGGCTGGATCAAAGCCTCGTCATCCGTCAAAAAAACGTTCGTTTCTTCAATTGTGGCAAGTTCGTCGACGAACGACTCGGGGGAGCGAAACAGGTATTTCCCGTCTGTTGGAGGCCACAAGATACAGAACTCACATCTGTAGGGGCAGCCGTAGGATCCACGTATAGAGGCTATCGGCTTCATCCATTTATCGAAATAATGCTCGCGAGAGCCAGCAGTGAGTGACCGATCCGGAAAAGGGAAGGCATCCAGGGATGGCCAAGGCCGGGGGTTTGCTCGTCGGAGACCTTTAGGCGTTGGAATGGCCACGCCATTGATGTCTTCGACGTGGGCACCCTGCTCGTAAGCCCGCGCGACCTCGACCATTGTAAAAACTCCCTCGCCGATAATTACTAGATCGATCTCCTGCGCGACAAGGTCATCGGCGGCCAGGTTCGCGTGGTATCCACCCACAACGGTCCGCACCTTCGGATCCCGGAACTTACACTCCCGGCAGAGCCGTTTTACGGTGTTGACATCGACCGTGTAGGCCGTCATGGCGATGAGGTCAGGCTCAAACGATGCCTGGGTCTCGGCGAGGCTGCCTCCCAAGCGTAGATCCAGAAGTTGGACGTCGTGCTCCTGTTTCAGCGCTGCTCCCAGATACTCTGCCCACAGGGGTTCCATAACGAAGATGGCATCACCACCCCATACGTGTGGGTTCGTAGCGGGCTGGACGATCAAGATACGCATGCAGGCTCCATGAGTTTTTTGCGGAGAATCTTGCCAGTCGGACAACGTGGGATGGCGCCTCGAAACTCGACGATGCGGGGCACCTTGTAATTAGCCAATCGTTCACGGCAATGGGTGAGAAGCTCGTCGATCGTGCACGATTCCCTGAGAACGACAACAGCTTTGACTGCTTCTTCCCCGTATGGATCCCGGATTCCGACTACGACCGCTTCTCGGACCCTGGGATGCTCCATGAGGACAGACTCGATCTCATCGGGATTCACCTTACGGCCGGCCACGTTGATGACGAGTGTCTTGCGGCCTGTGAGATACAGACGTCCTTCCGGGTCGAGCCTCCCCAGGTCTCCCATCCTGATCCACCCATCCGGGGCCGGCAGCGGTCTTTTCCCCTGCGGCCCGACCGTATGCTCGGCCGCTGCTGGGCTCTGCACAGCGACCTCCCCTTCAGCGCCGGGAGGGAGGAACACTCCGGCCTCATCCAGGGTGGCGATACTAACCCCGTCCAGCGGGCGACCTACCGATTCGATTGTGCCTGCAACATTCTCGTCTAGATTGATTGTCAGTGCCCCGGTCTCGGTGCTGCCATAGAGCTGGCGAAGCGAGATACCGAGCCGGTCTTGCATCTTGATCCAGGTCTCACGCCGTAGGGCCGAGCCAGCGGTGAAACAAAGGCGAAGAGCGGAAAGGTCGACCGGTTCACGGGTCCGGGTGTCGGCCAGGAGGGAAACGATAAACGGAACGGCCGGAAACAGCGTGATGCTTTCCTGGCTAAGCAGGCGGAGGGTCTCCCGTCGATCGAACCGCTCTTGCAGCACGAGTGTCGCACCGGCATGCAGGGTGGCAAGCAGGCAATTGCCCAGGCCGTGAGCGTGGGATAGAGGAACAGTAGCCAAAATGCGATCCGCTGATGACGTACCTACTGCGGCCGCAAACGCAGACGCTTCCTTCATGAGATGTGCGTGGGTTCGAATTACCCGCTTCGGCTGGCCCGTCGTGCCCGAGGTGAATTGCTCTATGAGTTTGCTATCTTCAGACGGCACGGGGTTTCTCAGGTGTCCAGTCGCCTCGGCAGCCACGCTGGCGAGGCTTGGTAGTCCCAGGTCTTCCTCATCCCTCAGAAAGGCGTGGAGCAATGTTCCGTCCTGCAGCAGGCTTCTGCAGAGCTCTGAGAACCGGTTATCTGCTAGCAGAGTCTGGCAGGCTGAGGCTTGAAGAACCGAACGGATTTCATCTGCTTTCAATTCAGTGCTGAGAGGAATGGCAACGGCTCCGAGGCGTGCCAGGGCCAGGAAACCGATGACAAAAGCGGGGCAGTTTGGGAGTAACAGTGCCACCGAATCCCCTTCCTTGATTTCGTGTGTAGCAAGACCGGTAGCTACACGGTCTGTCTGTTCTTTCAGTTCGTACCATGTCAGTGTCTGGACGGCGGTAACAAGGGCCGGTTGCTCCGGCCGCTCTGCAGCCTGGCTCGCAAGCAAGTTAGTGAGCATGTCTTTAGGATGCTTCCTGTTCTGCAACCTGTGTTTGGATGTAGCTGGCTATAGTGTTGAAAGTCTGGAAGTGTTCGACTGTCAGGGCGCTGTCGTCGAGGAGGATGTTGAACTCTTCCTCAGCCCCAACGATGAACTCCAGCAGGGCAACCGAGTCAAGCGCGAGCCCCTGCCCCAGCAAGGCGACGTCTGAATGGATATCTTCGGCCTTGACCGGTTGGGTTGTGCATTCCATGAGCACCTTTTTGAGTCGTTTTTCGATTTGTTCGATTGGTAGCTTCATAACAATTTCCTCTTGAATATCATTTGCGCGTAGACGGTTCGTGCTCCGTCTCCTCTGATTCATTCGCCAACTTCTGACGGAAGTAGAAAAAATCATAGGCATCCGGTTGCGGATCGATGAGCGGACCATAGAGATTCGGACGCCTGTCCCCGCTTTGACCGCACCGCGTGGCGCTCGACGGAGCACCTTCTGCATCCGAAGGGGGCGCCAGCAACTCGTTGTCCACAACACGACTGCGGAGCCAGTGGAGCCGATCCAGATCCAGATCAGCAATTAGAACGCCGGGGCGAGTTGAGCGGGCGATGATCGCCTCCGGTCCAGTGATGAGTGCGATACCTCCACGGGGGCCGTCGACCAGAAACTTCTGTGGAACGATGACGTACACAAGGTTTTCGGCGGCCCTTGCACGGGCGATGTGTTGCCAGGTCTGCCACATTCCCATCAACCGAGTTTTTGTCGCTCGGCCGTTAACAGGTGCCAGAAGGATATCCGCCCCCTGAAGCATCTGGATGCGGGCAATCTCCGGCACCCAGAGCTCCCCGCA
>JBGMRC010000016.1:12440-16249 GCA_048061075.1 bacterium
GCGGCGACACGAATTGTCCTGCCTGACTCCCCCGTGGTTCTGGAGTCGAGTGTCTGCTGCTGGCAACCTTTCAAAACAACCCCCCTTCTTGGCCGTAGTACGTTTCTATTGTAATATTCTTCGGTAGCTTGTGCGAAGTCAGTATTTAACAAGCAGTATTTAACAAACGTGTCAGTGCTTGAAAATGGAGCAAAACAAAACTCTAAAGCTTACACAGTAGAACAACACAACTTTATTATTGTGGTACAGTTATTTTCTAGAAATTTTATAAGTTAATGTATCTAATTATTATTGTACTGTCTACGTGAAATCATTATTATTGTACTGTCTACGTGAAAGCAATGTCGTAATTTAGAAAGGTACTCCGGCGTATTTGTGCTACCTGTACAGATTGAGAATTGAGAGGCTTTGGTTATACTGCTCGGACAAAATTAATAGATTCTAACAATACTTCCGGAGGCTAACGATGGGGAAATGGCAGGAGATCTGGCATAACGAGGGCGCGCAGCGTCTCTGGGGTGTGCCCGACCGACAGGTGGTGGAGTTGACCCGGGCTTGGTCAGCGGAGGGGACTATCAGCCGTGTCCTGGATCTCGGATGTGGCGTAGGACGGCATGTCATTTGTCTTGCCCGCCAGGGGTTTGAGGTCTATGGCTCGGACCATTCGGAAGCCGGGATTGCGACCTGCCAACAATGGCTCCAGGCAGAAGGGCTTAAGGCTGTGGTCTGGCACGGTGAGCCACAGGATATCCCTTATCCAGACGGGTATTTCGATGCCGTCATCGCTTTTAACAGTATCTATCACGGGACTGCTGATCAGGTGGAGGCCGCAATGAAACTCCTCCACGCCAAGTTACGGCCGGGAGGCCGCTGTTTTGTAACGTTATTGTCCAAGAAGAATCGAATGTACGGAAAGGGGGAGGCCATTGAACCTCATACCTTCATCAGCGAGGGGATGTTTCATCAGCTTTTTGCGCATGGTGGTGAACGGGGTGTACCACACCATTTCTCATCCGAGGAGGAAGTTCATCAATTCTTTCAGGGATTCGAAGTGGAATCGATGCAACATGAGGAGTTGTGTCTGCCCTCGTCGCGTCACAACAGCGATGACCGGGAATCGGCGTGGTTCAAGATCCCTGGTGCTTATTTCTGGCGCATCGTAGCCAGCCGAGGATAGGTTATGCAAAATGAGCTGTTACTGAAGGCCCGCCTGTTGGTGGATGGAGTGCGGGTCGGAGAGTCTGCTTTTCATGGCGTGGGTCAGCAGCACAAGGAGCAAGTTCACCACCTTTTTGAGTACGATTTTGATGTACACGCCGCTCCTTTCCAGCCTGCAGAAATGCGCCTGCCGGGCGGTTCGGTGGTACAGGTCCGGCTCAATCACAACGCTCCTTTTTTGGTTGAGCTTAGAGGCGACACGCTCGTTCTGGAGGAGAACGGCCGGGCTCTCGCTAACATTGAGTGGTTGGAACGGCCAGCATTCTATGACCTGTCCACCTCGGGCGGGACAGAAATGACGAGCATCGCAGAGTTGGTAGGTGAAGACTGCCTGTCTGTTTCACACACTAATACCTGCCTCACCTTTAGCAATGGCAAACAGTGTGCCTTTTGCAATTTGAACTATACGCCAAAGCAGTACGACGAGGTTCTGCTACGAAAGAAGGCAGCTGAGGTAGGTGAGGTAGCCGGGGCTGCTTTCCGGTCGGGTGTAGCCCGGCATTTCACCATCACCGGCGGGATACTCCGGGGAAACAGGGAGATGGGGATCCTGGAAACCTACCTGGAAGCCTTTCGGGAAGCGACAGGATTGGAGAAAATCCCCGGCTACGTTATCATGACGCCACCCGAGGATCTGCGTGAGCTGGAACGGTTGTATAACATGGGGATTCAGGGGATCGGTTTCAATCTTGAGTGTTGGGATCCCGCCTTTTTCCGGGCCATTTGCCCGGGCAAGGAAGAACGGATCGGTTATGAGCGATACCGCGAGGCCCAGCGAGCCGCCGTCGAAATCTTCGGGGCAGGAGGGCGTGTTTTCTCGGGGTTCGTCGCGGGCATCGAACCAATGGAGTTCTTGCTCGAAGGGGTGCAGGAGCTGGCTGAGGAGGGGATCGCGAGTATCCCTTTGGTATGGAGTCCTTCGGCAGGCACCCGTTTACAAGGCCATCGTCCTCCTACCGGTGAGTGGCATCTGGAGCTGGCTGAACGTGCGGCATCCCTCATGGTCCGCCACTTGCGCAGAGACACGGCTGCCATTGCTGAAGAACCCGTTCGTTGCACTCACTGTCAGACGCAGTGCCTTCTTCAGGATGTCCTGGTGAGTCGGCTCCGGCTGTTGAGAACCGCTCTTTCCAAACGCACATCCCCCAACGCTGACGCGGCGAACCGGGCTCAGGCCTGTCGAAGATAGGCGCATGGGAAAGAGGGCACCAGGAAAGACGTTACGCAGAATTATTTTCATGACGAGACTCCACCTGGAGCTCGAGATCCTTCGAGTGCTTCCGTTTTCGTGGATAATGCATTGGCTTCGCTTCTATGGCTGGGCGCGGTATTGGTTTATGGCGCGCGCTCGGAGGGGAGCGATCAGCCGGATGCGGGCATTTCGTCCGGAGGCCTCGTCAAGGAGGGTTCACTCCATGGCAAAGCAATATCTCACCAACCAGGGGGTCAGCAACAGGCTTGCCTACCTGCTTATGACGCGCGACGCCAGGGACTTTCGTGCCATGATTGACCTTAAAGGCTGGGAGCGGCTGGAAGAGGCCGTCGGACAGGGGAATGGTGTGGTGTTGTTGGGAAGTCACGTCGGTATTCCGATACTACTAAGGTGGTATCTCCGGACTAAAGACTACCGTGTGTACTATCTTGTTCGGATGGGCCTTCGACGGAGCCAAAGTTCAGTGGACCGTTGGTTCAGTGAAAGGCTTCGAGCCCGATTTTGCTTCGACGCCGATGAGCTTATGGGAGATGAGGCTCTGAGCCTTCAGTATATGAAGAAGGCCCACGACCACCTCAGGAAAAACGGCCTAATTTTTATCGTCGGGGACGGGCGTTTTGGGAACCGCAAGATAAGCGTGACAGTCTTCGGGCGGCAGGTTGAGCTTTGTCCTGGCGGCATCACCCTTGGGCTCATGAGTGGCGCGACCATTTTGCCCTGTTTTACGGCAGTTGATTCGCGACCGCGGTTCCAGATCCTGATCCAGGAACCTTTACTTTGTCCACAAGACGTGCCTCGATCCGAGCAGCTTGAAATTATAGCGGCGGCCTATGTATCCAGGCTTGAGGAGCATGTTCTGCAACACCCAACGAATTACTCCAAGCCGAAATACAACTACGTTCCACAACTACGCGAGTCACGGGGATGTCCATGAGGGTATTGAAAAACCGGCGCAGTGAACCTGTGCTCTGTGTCATCCCATTCCAGGTCTGCGTCCCCTTCTCAACTCGCAGTATTTTGGAGACCTTGAAATCCTACTGATTGCGTGTAACCAGGACAAGATCATTCTGTTTCCCTATAGTGGCATTCTGGTCATAAAGGAAGCACGAAAAGGCCGTGTGTTAGGCGATGTCATGGGCTAAGCTATTGATAGGCTACCCTGGGCACCCTTAAACTTAGTACCATTCGGGATAGCAGTGACATAAAACAAAAACAATTTCGCGCCGACAATGTGCATGGATGCACAAGTTTCATGGGAGGCAGGATACCGGAAGTGATGCGGTGCTCCTATAATAGACTCTAGCAGGGCCTTAAATGAAAAATTGGTACCTAATTTACACCAAACCCCATAAAGAACAGATTGCCCGGGAGAACCTGG
>JBGMRC010000017.1:0-16086 GCA_048061075.1 bacterium
TACCTGGCGAGCACCGATCCCACGGCATGGATGGCCTCGGGAAGGTGGGTGCTCTGACCCCATTTTCACAGTTTCCTTCGGTTCAGGCTCCGAAGTTCCATATCCGTACGCGTATCTTTTCGGCAGCACTATCCCCAATAAGACGGTAAACTCTGATGATATTATCTTCAAGAGGGGTACCATCATCAGATGACGAAATGTACCAGTAAATTCCTTCCTGATAGACACTGCCCTTATCACCACCGATGTACCTGTTGTTGATACTTGACAGTATCGGCAAACCCATTATATGACTGGTCCACTGTTTTACGTCGACAATGTAATCACCTGAATTGCCACCTACATTATGACTAAAAGGCAAGTCCTGCCCTTGAGCAATAGCGACCCATCCACTATCGTAGGCAGGGGTGAGTTTATTCTCCAGGGCCAGCACCCTGTCTTCCAGTTCGTTGAGAGTAGCTGCTGAACTGGACGAACCTCCACCACATGAATAAACAAAAGCTATCCCGGCTACAAAGAACAAACCCATTATCCCGACGATGCCTATCTTCCGCATGTTACCCTCCTTAATGAAATAACCGTCCTCTAATTAAGATCTCAAAGTCGCATCCTTACAAAGACTACATCCCTATGGATGTGATTGTTACGTACTCCCAATTCCGGTTTCGCTGTAGCATTCTAACATATTGTAAGGAGATGATTGATACGCGAAACCTGGTGCGCAGGGCGAAGGCCGGCCGGACCCCACACAAAAACGGGGCAACTCCCCTTTCCTTTTTACCGCAATTATGGGACGTTATCGTTTTAAATAGGGGGTCAAGAGATACTTGTAAAGAGGCTGTTTGAAGGAATGATAAGGGGATAATGAAATATTCATTAAAAGGGGCTCTGTGGTCCGGTGTGGTTTTTCCAGGCCTTGGTCAGATCATATTAAAACGTTACAAGCGTGGCATTGTTTTGATACTTACGGTATCCGCCAGCCTGACAGTGATCGCGATAAAAGCGGCACAATATGCATTTACCGTTCTTGAAATGATTGAGTTGGAGGGAGGGGTAATCGATCTGAAAACGATTACGGACGCAGCCGCCCAGGCATCTTCCACTTCCGACAGCCTCGTATTCAATCTCGGGTTTCTGTTGATAGGTGTCTGCTGGATTTTTGGAACAGTAGACGCTTACAGAATTGGGAAGAAAATGGATCTGGAAGACAGCGCTCAGGGGTCGGAGCGTGGATTGTGACATTTCTGTGATGGACTGGGTGCATTAACCCCGTTTCTCCGGTTCGCCGTTTCCCCGTTTTCCCACGGTCTCTGACACCAGGGTTGCCGACACCATCGTCCCGTTATCGGTCGATATTGATATAGATCCTGTTACCATCCCGGTTTCCGGCAACAATATCCGGGTCTCCGTCCCCGTCCACGTCCCCCAGGGCCACCGAACCCGTGTTTGAGCTCCCCAGCAGCTGGCCCGTATCGGTGAAGATGCCCGCTCCAATATTTTCCCAGACAAGGTTCGCCCCATTGTTTCCGGTAACCAGGTCCAGGTCGCCGTCACCGTCAATGTCACCTAGAGCAACGGAGTTGGTATCAGATGATCCCAGGGACTGGCCAGTGTCCGTAAAACCCCCTGAGCCGTCGTTTTTCCAGACGAGGTTCGGCCCGGCCTGGTTGCCCTCCACGATATCCAGATCCCCGTCACTGTCAAGATCGCCCAAAGCGATGGAGTTGGTCCAGCCGAAGCCAAGGGTCTGCCCGCAGTCGGTGAAAACCCCGCTCCCGTCGTTCAGGCAGATCAGGTTGGAGCCCTGCTGAATGCCGAGAACCACATCCAGGTCACTGTCCCGGTCCAGATCGCCCAGGGCTACAGCCATGGTATCCCCCGTTGGCAGCCATTGACTGGTATCGGTAAAGGCACCCGTCCCGTTGTTTTTCCAGACGCGGGTGGGTTGGTTGTAATTGCCCTCCACCAGGTCGGTGTCGTCATCATCGTCCAGGTCCCCCATTGCGACAGATCTCGTCAGTGAGCCGCTGGCCGCCTGGCCGATACTGGTGAATACACCCGCCCCGTTGTTCTTCCAGGCGATACTCGGTGCATCGACACCCTGGGTGACCCACGTGTTGCCGCTCACCATATCCAGAACATCGTCCCCGTCAAGGTCCACCACTGCAACACTCCTGGTGCTGTAATCATTTAACCTCTGCCCTGAATCGGTGAATATTCCACTTCCCATATTCATCCAGACCAGGTTTGGTCCGATGTTCCCGGTGACCAGGTCAAGATCGTTGTCACCGTCAAGGTCGCCCAGCGCAACCGAATTGGTGAAGGAAGAACCCAGAGACTGCCCGCTGTCGGAAAACACTCCGCTCCCTGAGTGAGCTGGGCCCGATCCTGCGCCGCCGCAGGAAATAAGGAAAAGGGCACCGGCCGTAAAACCAGCCAATACCAGCGCAGCTGTTCTCAAACGCTTCATGTTTCCCCTCCTGAAAAAGTGATGGGTGTCAGAGTATGTCAAAGTGCTCTGACCCCAAGTCGTCCTGATGAAGTTGTTACATCCACCGGTTTCGGTTTCGCTAGAGTATAATAACATGTTGTAAGGTTAGGTTTAAATACGCGAAACCTGGTGGCGTAGGGCATTAAGGAGTTGCTCACATGACGAAAAGCACCATTATTGACAGTTGTCTGGAGGCTATGAAGGAGTTCTTCGGCACCGACCAGAGGAGGATCGACCATGCTCTCAGGGTCCTGGACTACGCCAGAATGATCCAGGCCGAGGAGGGAGGTGACCAACAGGTTGTCTACTCAGCCGCTATCCTCCACGACGTGGGGATACCCGCCTCGGAAGAGAAGTATGGCTCCATAGACGGGCATTACCAGGAAAAGGAGGGACCTCCCATTGCAAGGGAGATCCTCCAGCGGGTTGGCGCTGATGCCGGGATAACCGATCACGTGTGCGACATCATCGCTGACCATCATTCTGCAAAGTTCATGGACACCACCGAGTTCAAGGTGCTCTGGGACGCTGACTGGCTTGTCAACATACCCAACTGGTATAAGGACGCGGGTAAGGAGAAAATCAAAAAGGTGGTGGAAAAGGTGTTTAAAACCGACAAGGGCAGGGCCATCGCCCGGGAAACATTTCTGGAGGAATGAGGGGGTCAGAGCACTTTCTATTGTGATGTTTTACAAATTATTTTCATTTAATGGTTTCGACTAAAATATTTCCCTCTTTCATCCTTGGGAGCCAGAGATTTCTGCCTTTCTCATCGTAAAAGAAGTCTGCCGGGCCATTAACTTCCTGAGATAAATTAATAATGGACAATTTTTCAGTCTTCAGATCATAGGCACGTATAAGCCCTGTTTTGTCCATAGCAACCCAATCAGAAAAAATAATTTTTGAATCCGATAAAGGTGCAATACCATCTAACCCTCCAATCGTATCCGTCAGAGCCTGATATTTCCATTTGCCATTCACCTGAGAAACTACCCCTAATTTCCCGTTGAATTGATAGCCCTCGCCAAAAGTAACAACAAACAGCCTTTGATTCCTGGTATCAAAATAAAGCCCGTTGGCGCCGGCTACATTCTCTACCACTAATGTGAAATTCAGATCCTCCTCCAGAGATATTTTATAAATCTTACCTGTGTCTGTCGCGGAAACCATCAAAGTTTTGTCATCCACAACTGCCAGATCGTTTAAGAATGTTGTTTCCTGGGAAGAAAAATCAAGTTCAAAAGTCTGCTGGCGTGTCGTCAGATCAAAACCAACAACCCTGTCAACATCAGCAATAAACAGAGTCCTGCCGACAATAGCCATTCCTTTAGGAGAATCAAGAACACCTTTTTGCGGAAGATACTTCTTCTCCAGGACATCACCTGAGGATGAAAGTCTGGAAATGAACCCGTCCCCATCCTTTGTTGTTGGATCAAGTTTTTCACCAACATTTGAGACATATATATATCTCCCCACAGGATCAGCAATAACACTCTCAGGAGAAGAAAACCCGTCAATAACCTTCGGTGTAACTACTGCTGTTTTTTTCAACTGGCATCCGGATATCGATACAACCGAAGCAATAACCAATATCCCACATGCAAAAGCAATTGTTTTGGCATTAAGTTTAAATATTATTTTTTTCATCGTTCATTAACCTTTCTTTATTAGGGGAATGAGTGGGGTCAGGGCACTTTCTACGCCGTTTCCCCGTTTCTAGGTTCCCAGACCCCGTTTCCCGATCACAAGTCTTATTGCTATGTACGGAAAAAGGAAAAATACAAATATCACCAACTTGGTCATGAGCCCTCCGGCATATTGAATGGCGTTGAACTGCTGTCGGGATATTGAGACAACAAGCTTGGTGTGAACACTGTATACAAGATCTCCCGCGAGAGCCAGCGCTCCCCACCAGAAAAAAAGCACCAAAATGCCCATGATAAAGCACCTGATCAGCACCTGGCCAATCACATCCAGTGTTTCATATATATTGTTTGAACTGCTCATATCCCACCCCCTGTAAGATCGGAGTTTCTAGTTTCTGATTTCTAGTTTCTAGTAGAGTCATAGTGCTCTGACCCCGGCACCCTTCGGGTGAGGGCGGAGTCGAAGTGTGAAATCGAAGTTTACGTGGGTCATGGGTCCTGGGTCTTGAGACACCGGCCATAAGCCGGCGTAGTCAGAACAGGATCATACATTTTTGCGGATCTAAAAACAGGTGGACTTCCTGTCCTTCGTCTTGAGGCAGGTTGTGCTGAACCTGCGCCTGGATCCTTGTTCCATTCACGTCTACGAAAAAATATAGAAAATTACCCAGGTACGCCTTGTGGGCAATAATACCCTTGAACAGATTTCCCCTGGCTTGAGGCGGTTCTGTAAATACTTCCACGTCTTCAGGACGAATAGATATATATACTTTTTTTCCTGGTGTTGCTTCCATAACGCTGTCCGTTGTACACAACACCTTCTCGGCAAATTCGGTGCGAACGCAAACCGCATCGGTGTCCCGGGGGGCCTGAACGATCTCACCGGATATAAAGTTCATGGTACCGATGAAATCGGCGACAAATTTATTGGCGGGTTTCTTGTATATCTCCTGGGCAGTGCCTACCTGCACGATGTTCCCTGACTCCATGACGGCGATCCGGTCAGAGATGACCATTGCCTCTGCCTGGTCGTGGGTAACGTAGACAGATGTTATACCCATACGTTTTACCAGGCTCTTTATTTCAAACCTCATACTCTCTCTTAACTTCGCATCCAGGTTGCTCAGGGGTTCATCCAACAGCAGCACTTTGGGATTTCTCACCAGCGCCCGCGCTAGTGCCACCCGTTGCTGCTCTCCACCGCTCAATTGGGATGGGTATCTGTCCTCCAGGCCCTTCATACCCACCAATTCCAGTACCTCCAGCACTCTTTCCTGGATACTCTTCTTGTGTATCTTCTGAAGCTTCAAGCCGTAAGCGACATTATTAAAGACCCTCATATGCGGCCATACGGCATAGTTCTGGAACACCATGCCGATCCCCCGTTTTGACGAATGAATAAACCCCTCCGAAAGCATCGGCTTACCGTCAATAACGATGTCCCCCTCGTCCGGTGTTTCCAATCCGGCGATGCAGCGCAAGGTGGTTGTCTTGCCGCACCCGCTGGGCCCAAGAAGCGTTAACATTTCTCCCTGTTTTACTTCAAGATGTATGTGATTGACTGCCACCACCTTCTTAAAGCGCTTAAGCAGGTTTTTGACCTCGATAAATGCCATTTAATTTGTCTCCTTCAGCGCGTGCCACGGTGAGATATACTTCCGGGGCGCGTTGATGACTTTTGCGAAGCCATCAACTTTTACTATTCGTCGGTACTCCAGGCGGCTTTGAGCATATTTCCGCCGATCCTCGATGCGATCAGCAGAAGGATAAAGGTGATACAAATCATCAGGAACGCCATGGCGGCAGCGATCCCAAACTCCATGCCGCGGTGCCAATTCAAATAAATTCCAATGGGCAGCGTTTCCCACCCTCCCCGGTAAAGGAATATGGCGGTAGAGATCTCCTGGAACGCCATAATAAAGAACATCATCACGCCGACGAGCACGCCTTTGAGCAGCAAAGGCAAAGATATGGTTATAAAAGTTCTGAGCCTGCCCGCGCCCGACACTTCCGCGGCCTCCTCAAGTGAAACATCCAACTGCAGATAAGAGGCGTGCGCCATCCGCAAAAAGTACGGGAGTCGCCGTGCGAACAGGGCCAGCGGCATGATGATCCAATACCTGGCCAGGGGTATCTTGTCCCAGAATGCCAACATGTAACCCACACCGATCGCGATACCCGGGAAAGCCAGCATCAGGGTAATGACAAAGTCGAGGGCATCTTTGCCCGGGACACGGGTGCGGGCGATGAGATAGGCGGCTGGAAGTCCAAAGGCAACTCCGAAAACCAGGGCCAGCCCACTGAATAAGAAAGAGTTTTTGATCAGGATAGGGCTTTCCAGAAGGATCAGCCTGAAATTATCGAGGGTCCAGTACGTTGGAAACGGCTCAAAGACCCATCTTCTGGAAAAAGCGGATAACCCCAGTACGATGGGGATCAGCAGGACAATGACAGCGATAAAAATCAGGTACGCGTATGCGCCCATTTTCAGCAGCGGGCCTGGTTCGATCACCCTGCCTTCAGACGTTGTTCCTTTCGAGAGGCCGGTATACTTTTTCTTTTCAACCCACCACCGGGCGAGCAAAAAGACGGAAATGGCAAAAACGGCCGAAACAACCACTGCCACGATCCCCATGTACTTGCGGTGCATATCGGTAAAGTGATAGGCGATGTTGATGTACGCAACCGAGGGCAGAATATCCGTCTGCCCTAAGATCATTGGTGTGAGCCAGTCAGTAAAGGGCCACAGGAATACGAGGACGGCACCCGCCAGATAACTCGGAGTGCAAAGAGGTAGCGTTACTGTGAAGAACCTCCTGAATCCGCTGGCTCCCTCGACTTCGGCGGCCTCTTCAAAGGAAGGGTCGATGTTTGTGAAACCTGCGGAAAGACCGAGGACGATAAAAGGAAGCATGTGAAGTGATTGAATAAATACCAATCCCTGCAGCCCGTAGATGAAATTTATAGGTGTCTCGATCAGCCCCGTGTCCATAAGGAGCAGGTTAACCGTGCCGTACTTGCCGAAAAAGATGATGAATGCAAATACTCCGGCGAAAGCGGGCAAGACGATCGGCAAAAGAATGAGAGCTGTGAAAATCGTTTTTCCCCAGTGCCTGTACCTTGCCAGGATGTATGCCAGGGGCACCCCGAACACAGTGGTCGTCAGGAGCACAAATGTACTCAGCAGCAGTGTTTTGCCTAAGACCCTGAGATAATAAGTGTCCTTGAAGAACTCCAGATAATTACTTATGCCCCAGCTGTCAGTTCCAGAGATGTTGAAACTTTCCTGCACCAGAATTGACACCGGATAAAGTACTAAGAAAGCAATGATCAACCACAGGAGTGCTGCCAGAATGATATTGCCTCGGGACATATCACATCCTATCCTGTCTGCAAGCTAATGTACGAGTACGCAGTGGCCCGCCCTGTTGAACCCACTGGAAGGCCGCAACGCGGCATCCTACAGGACGGGCCTGTGTCTCAAGCTCGGAAAGTATTCAGTTTTCCAGTTGAAAAATTCGCTGCCCGGGTTGCCTTTACTGCGTGACAAGCAGTGCGCGGGCCTTTCCTGCAGCCAAGCGGGCCGCGGCATATTTGCCATCCCACTCGAACAGCTTTCTGGCTTCCTTTATTTGCGCAGAAGCCTTCCCCACATCGAGCTTTTCAGCTTTTGCCGCGTCAATTTCTCCCTCGACTTCCTCTATCAGGAACAGGCTGTTTTTCAGTTCGCGCCACTTTCGGTAGATCTCCATTTCATATTTTCGGTTGACTTCGTCCCATCTCTTGGTGGCGAGGTCCAGGTCGTACTCAATAAAGTCGACTTTCAGGTCCCAGAACGAATCAACGCCCAGCGCCTTCTTGGCATGCGTGGCCATCCCGACGCCTTCTTTTTCCAGCTTGGAGAATATAACGTCCGTTCTGGCTGCGAAGTAACGACCCTCCAGTATGTATTTTTGTCCGTCCATGCTGAATAGCCAGTCCAGAAAGATCTTCCCAACCGCTTCGTTGGGCGCGCCTTTAAGTAAAGCCACAGCCTCCGGAACCAGGATCGTTTTTTCCGGGAGCAAATCCCGTACGGGAAAGCCATCTTTGCGGGCGGCCATTGCGTTCATTTGTGGCTGCGCAACCCCGATAGGAACTTCGCCACGGGCCACTAATTGCGTCGTATCCGTGCTGCCGGTGGAGAAGCGTGCTAGCTGCGCCGCCAATAATCTGAGATATCTCCACCCTTCTTCTTCTCCAAAGCCCTGCAGGAGAATTTCAATGGTTTCATGCATTGTGCCGGAGGCATATGGCAGCGTATGCACGATATTGCCTCTATAGATGGGGTTGAGCAGATCGTTCCACGTTTTCGGCGGCGGCAATCTTAATTTTTTTAAAACCTTTTCGTTGTATAGATTGGTAACGATCCAGGGCGCGAAAGCGGTCCAGTAACCATCCTTATCCTTTACCTTCATACCATGCCATTTAGCAGGAACCTTATCCGAACCCTTTGGCGTGTAAGGGACGAGCAGACCCTCTTTCTTTAAAAGTTCATGCGCCGGGGCTCCAGCTCCCAGAAAAATGTCAGCATCCGGTTTGCCACCCCATGCTCTCACTTTGTCCACGACGACCGGCCACCCGCCCGGCCGAACGAACGTGATTTTCACATCCTTACCATAGGTCTCCTTATAGTACGCTTTGAAACCCTTGTTCAGACTGGCGGATAGCTCTTTGTAAACGGGACCGACCCAGCCGACTTTATCGGCCTGTGCCTGCACCGCAAAGCTTGGTAACAGCAGCAACGTTACAAAGGCCGTTACAATTGTTGTGGTCAAGATTCTTTTGCCCATTTTGACCCCCTTTTCACTGTTATTGTCACATTTAAAAAATTAAAAGTTCTTTAACCTCAATCACGACCTGCCGTAAACGTTTCCGGCATTAATCTACTACGTGATACCCCTCAATCACCTCCTTATTTTAAAGGATTTTCTGCTACGTAATGCCCCGCCATCACCTCCTTACTTGTAAAGAGTTTTATGACTTTTTCTCCATACACTCTTGAAACATGCGATATAGTTCACAATTTATTTCCTTTTTGTATGTTTTTAGCTTGACCAGGTAAACTCCATTGAGGCTTTCAATTTGCAATCGATCATGGATTCAACATGTCAGTTGAATCAAGGGCATCTCGTGGAAAATTTTATTAGCTTGGGTCCCCTATATAGTTAAATGATGGAAATTGGAATCTGAGTCAAGAAAGAAATGAAGGGTCCGTGTTTTGGGGCCGGTTGTTTCCATCTACCGTTTGGAGGCGAATATCCGTACACCAGTGCATAAAGTGATCAAGACAGCATTTCTATTGTCTCTTTGGCAGCATCCTTGAGAATGCCCGTGTGAGCTGATATGTCGAGCACGGTGATTCTGTCTCTAATTGTCCGAGCTGAAATCGCGGCCAGGAAAAATTCGTCTTTTGAAACACCAAGTGATGGCAGCGTCATTTCAAGCCCTGTCCTCCGGATCAGGTCAACAAAAAAGTCCGGCGTTCTAACTTTGCTGAAAAGCGCTTTGAGTTTTCGCCAGTTTATTGGCAGTGCAACGTCGAATTGCAAAAGCCGATCACGTTTTTTCATAAACTGTTTTTCCACTTCGGATGCAAGGTTACCCCAAACAGAGGGGATCCTGCGAGCGTCGGCTTCAAAAATTTTATTGGCGCTATTTTTAAATTCCTTCTCTTCCAGGGCCGCAAGCTTCTGATAGCATACGGCGGAAAGTACAACCCCCGCACCTACCTGAAGACCATGCAGATTCGGTTCTATCCCGGTGAAACTTTCACGCATATCCAAAAAATGAGATATTAAATGTTCGCCCCCGGATGCCGGAGCGCTTGAACCGGCAAGGCTCATTGCAACACCGGAAAATAAAAGTCCCTCAAAAAGCCCAAGTACAGTTTCTAAATCACCCTGATGAATTTTTTCTGGATGATTGATGTATTTACTCTCCGATTCATTAACAATAGCTGCCGGCAAGCTGCAATAGGTGCCATTAAACAGTAAAGACTCGGTCTGCCAGTCAAAGTCTGACACGGATTTGGCCAGCACATCACAGAACCCGGCCTGTCGGAGCTTTAAAGGAGAATTTTGTATGACATGGGGATCAACATAGATAAACTGAGGGGGCAGCGCAGGGAGTGTCCTTTTTACGCCCTTAACTTTTATACCTACGATTGAAGATGTATAGCCGTTCATGGATGGTGCCGTGGGTACCGACCAGTATGGAATCCCCCTTTTATCGGAAACATACTTTCCCAGATCGTTTATAGTTCCTGCCCCAACAGCAATGATCAAGCTGTGTCCAATACTTAAATCATAAATTTGTTCCGCCAGCTTATCGGTAGCGACCGAATCACCTGGCAACTTGACCAGTTTACATGTAAGAGAACGTTTTTCGAGAAGTTCCGAGACCAATGCCCCTGCCGCCAGGTGAGTGTTTTCATCATCAAGGAGCAATACGGACTCTTTGCCATATGTTTTTACACAATCTCCAGCGAGTACGGAGTAAGCATCTTGTGCCGAAATAACTTTGACCGAAGGAATTTTGTGTTTATACCCGCAGTTGCAAAGAGCCTCACATTTTTTCGAATCGACTATGAGATGTTTGTTATTGACACTGTTCACAAGGAATCCTCAAAATTATTGAAAACAGGAGAGGTTCAAAAGAGATCTTAGGGTCGTATCCAACCTTCGCTCTGTGAGCTTCTCCCTCCGCCTTGGCAGGCTATGGAGGACAAGTCGGCTGGCAAGCTTGCCTTTTACTCACGCCCAAGGCGTGACTTCCCGTTGTCAGCCTTGAAAATGAGCGCTCTAATCCCGTTTTTTATAATGAACTTTCCTGAATTCTGACTTCTGGATTCTGTATTCTGAACCAAAGTGCACTTACCCCGATTCGCCGTTTCCCCGGTTCATACTTTGGCAAACGTGCTTTGACCCCGTTTCTCATTATGACATTTCAGACAATCCAGATCAGGAACATCATTTTTCATACTCAGGCCCCAGAGTTACGCTCCTCTATATCACCGTACAACCTCTTGCGCGACATTTCTATAGCCTGCCGAATGTCCGGAAACCTTCGTTTCAGATCCGCACCGAAGGTAAGGAAGCCGTTTCTGGACAGGAGTTTCAACGCTCTCAGGTAGAAACGGTTCTGCCGTTTCCAGTTCGCGTTTACACGCCTTGCGTAGAGATAGAGCGCGGTGTGTTTGAACTTCAGTTTTACAAGGTAAGCCAGGCTTCGCGGCCAGGAATAAAACCGCCAGTGAGATCGAACCTGTTTCCTCTGTAATTTGCGGGGGCTGATGTGCCTGGGTGTGAACACGACATGGTGGCCATCGTAAAGACTCCAGTTGGAAAGGAATATCCGGTCCTCATCCATTAAGCGTCTGAAAAGTTTGGTCCCCGGTAAAGGCGTCAGAATGAGGAACTGAGCAGTGGTTACCGGTGCTCTCTTGGCAAACCGCAGCGTCGCCTCGAGATTATGCGGTTCGTCGGAGTCGAAGCCGAATATGAACATCCCGTGGATCTCGATCCCGGTCCTGCGGAACGTTTCAGCCGAACTGTACATTTCGTCCACTGGCTGGTACTTGCCGCTCTCGGCGAGGGCCTTCTGGTTCACCGATTCGAACCCGATACAAACCTTCCGGCATCCGGCCCGGTACATGAGTTCCACCAGATCCCGGTCGCGAGCGGCCTCCAGCCTCACCTGGGTGCTCCAGACAATGTCCAGGCCCGATTCGATGATGAGCCTGCAGATTTCACGGGCGTGGTTTCTGTCGGCGGTGAAGTTGTCGTCACAGAAAAAGAACGAGGCGCTCAGATTACGGTACGCACCCAGTTCCTTTATGATAATTTCCGGACTGCGTTTTCGAAGGCGGCGGCCGAACATTCCTGTTACCGAACAGAAGTCGCAGTCGTGAGGGCATCCCCTGGTGGTTTGTATGGGGATAATCCGCCTGGTGACCGAACCGCCTCTGATATACCCATGGACGAGGGATAGGTCAGGCGCTGGTATAACATCGAGATCCACTGGCTTTTCAGGAAGTGGGTTGTGAATCGTGCGACCCTCTGTCCGCCAGGACAGGCCGGGCACGTCGGCGAGATCGTCACCTCTCTCAAAATGCCGGGCCAGCTCCAGAATGGGGTATTCTCCCTCTCCCCGAACCACCATATCCGCTTGCTCTAGCCCCTCTTCGGGCAGAAAAGTCACATGGGGGCCTCCCAGCACGACGGGGATCCCCGACTTCCGGATCTCTCTGGAAAGTGCGTAGGCCCTGGGAGCAGTGGAGGTGGTTGTGGATATGCCCACAAGGTCCGCCCGAAGGACCTTGTCGAATGAGATATCGTCCACTTCTTCTACGAACACCTGAACATCCCACCCCCTGTCGCGAAGGAGTGTGGCGAGGAGCACAGTCCCAAGACGTGGCAGGGCGTGACGGGAAAATATATGCGGGTTGGGTGGCTTCGGCTCGAGAAATACGGCCCGCAAAGGCCTGATATTCACGGTATACCTCCATACACCGGGTTTGGGCTTGTCATGGAGTTACAATCGGGGCACCTCAGATCGCATCCTGTTTCTTAAGAGTTTAGCAGAGTCTGTGTCGTGTTGCACAAGACCTCCGCCAGAAGTGCTCTGACCCCAGCACCCCGACCCCAGCACCCTTGCGTTAAAGCGTTAAATAACTCAAAAGCTTAAAGGGCAAAATACGTCCCCGAGGTTCAAAGAGGTTCACTTGCTGGCGGTCTCGCCATTCAAATGGCTGTATAATTTACCAACATCCTCTGAAATCGGATCAACGAATTCCAACCCCCTTCTACGGATGGTCCTTTTGGACGCAACTTTATAGAAATCCGAACTTGACCTCCAGACGGTACGACACGGAAGAAGCCCTTTCCATCCTGACTTCTGGGGCATTGAATACTCCAAGGTTATATTTTCCGGCCAGTCCTCATCGCTAATAAAGGTAATTCCTAATCCAGTCATGCTAACGTCTACCAATAGACAGGCCTCTCCCTGGTAAATAAGGGTAGGGAACTTCTCGAGATTCAGTCGTTCCTGTTTTCTTCTTTCGGCCACATTAACTCCTTTAAATTGCCCTAACCCCGTTTCCCCGATTCGCCGTTTCCCCGTTTCATTCTTTATTTAACCCAGATGGAGATCCCCATAGATGAGATTGTTACGTCTCCCCGGTTTTGCGACGGGATTATAACACATCGCAAGGAGGAGGAAAAAGGAAAGTAGTTATTCATAACTTGACAACGATAGTTTTTAAGTATATAAGTAGTAACTCATAAACTTATAAGGAGAACCATGAAGCAGGACGCTGAACTTTTCAAGATACTGTCGGTCGACAAGAGAATCGAGATAATAGAACTCCTGAAAAGGGAACCTATGAACGTCAACTCCCTGGCGGACAAACTTGGAATTTCCCAGTCAGCAGTCTCACAGCATCTTCGAGTGCTCAAGGGGGCCGGTTTTGTAGACGATGAGAGAAGAGGTTATCACGTCTTTTACACTCTTAACGAGGAAACATTGGAGACATGCCGCCAGCGGCTTAACCGCATCTGTACATGCGGTTGTCCTGGCGCCAGGCGCAAGGAAGAGTTGGAAGGCAAAGCTGTATAATTTTCTACGCTCCATTTAAGTAGGCGCACATAAATTATATGGAAAGGAGGAGTTGGAAATGACCGATGATAAAAAGAAGGAACAGGGCAAGGACGAGGAGAAACGTGATTCCGAAACCCGCGTTGAAGAAAAGATGGTCGATTGTGGGTGTGATTGCATTCCCCCCGTAAAGTCTAAATAAATATGATCGTGGCGGTACAGGGACTTACCAGCGTACCGCCACGGTTCCGTTTACAGGAAGGAAATATGAAGGATATTGCGGTAATTACCGTTTACTGGCTTCATCTCGGAGCGGCCAGGCAGGAGTGTGGTCAGCGACCCGGAATAAAGAAAGTCATCTCATGGGGCTCAGGCCACAGGTTAACCGTGTTTATCACCTTGCCCGCATCTGGGTCGTAGATGTATGTCTTCGTCTCGGCCTCGTCGTTGATATATACGTACTTTCCGCCGGGAGCAACGCTGACGTGGCCAGGCCCTGTTCCTGGGCTGATGGTACGAATCTTCTTGAGGTCCGGTGCGGAGTATTCGCTGACAGTGCCTTCACCCCTGTTGGACGCGAAAACCTTCCTGCCGTCGGAGGAAACGGCTATTCCGTGAGGGCCCTTGCCGACTGACGCTCTGAAGGCTACTTCCAGCGTTTGGGTCCTGATGGCGTTCAGTTCGTTATCAAACGCCGCTGTGAGGTAAATAAACGCTCCATCGGGGCTGACGGAGAGGTGATCGGGGCCCTTGCTCACATCAACAGTTTTTGTCACCCGAAGGGTCTTCCGGTCCACCACCGCGAGAGTATCATCTCCCTTGTTAAGGACATAAATGATCTTGCCGTCCGGCGATGTCGCCACGGAATTGGCTTTGTATCCGGTTTCAACAACCTTGACCACCTTGTTGCTCGCTGTGTCAATGACAGCGATCCCCTCCAGGGAGGGGACGGTGACATAAACCTGCGTACCGTCCGGGCTCATCCATGCGTGATGGCTCTCACCTCCCACGTCTACTTTGGCGACAAGCCTGCCCGTCGATACCTCAAAGACAGTAACCGGGAAGTCGGAGGGAGAAGTGGCAGTCTTCTTATCAGGGTTCCTGCTCGTCAGGTAGACACGCTTACCGTCAGGGGATACCGCGATGCCGTGGGGGTTGACTGGTCCTTCAACGGTCCTCATCACCTTTTCGGTCGCGATATCCACCATGGCGAAGTTGTTGGACGGCCCCATGGCAATAAAGATAATCCCTTTTTCGCCACCGCTCCGGGTGCTTTCACCGGGCTCGTGAGCAAAAACCGCTGCCGGCAGGGTAAGGATCAAAACCAGGCACAAGGCCGCAATGCGTTTTATACGATCATTCATTGTTAGATTCCTTTCTGAAACACCTCTGTTTTTATGCTCACAGCCTGGCGAACAGGGTCAGCCCGGTTATTCCAGGGGCAGGCTCCACTCGAAGACCCTCTCGGGTACTGATCCGATGCCGCGGATTATAAGCTTGAGGGTCCCGGCGTTATCCGGCACTGGTCCCTTAAACTTCAGGACCCCGGAAATGTGGTGCCCCCCACCGCCGGGCTCGAACCACCCCAGAGGTTCCGTTTCCTTGCCATCATCGACCTGAAGTACGGACAGCGCATCCATCTTGTAGGCATCAAGATTAACCGAGTGGGTGCTCATCCGGACCTCAAATGAGAGATCATCACCTGCTTCACCCTGAAGCGGGTTAAGGAAGAGCACCGTCACCTCTACCGGCCCTTCCTTGCTTACTCTTCTCAGGTCCTTTTTGGAAACGGCCCCGGCGCTAACTGTCCAGGTCATCAACAGGATCGTTAGAACGAAAAGAACCGTAATAGAGATGGGCCATGATCTCTTGAAGGTTTTCATTTACTTCCTCCTTTGCCCCATGTGTGAATCTTTTGCCTATCCTTGTCATACCTGGCTTATTTTCTTAATATTACCAGAAACCGCGGTCGGATGCGGCAAACTTTCGCGTCGAAAACATCCACGAGTCTTCCGGCCCATCAATATGTTAAATTTAAACAGACAAATAGGGCTTTTGGACGCCGAGTTACTTTGATATTCTTTATCAGTGTATGCCATATGCCATATGCCGCAGGCTTCATGAGCTTTTTTAACAGGGGGCTGAATTTTTATCCATACGAAGGGAGTACCGTCATGAGCAAGGATGTAATAAACATCGTGGGCGCCGGACCTGCCGGCCTTGCATCCGCTATAGTCCTTCGCCGGCACGGATTCGGCGTGAAAGTCTATGAGATGTCTTCCGATGTGGGCCACCGGCTGAACGGAGATTTTC
>JBGMRC010000018.1:0-1181 GCA_048061075.1 bacterium
GTGGTCATCCTCGGTGATATTCGAATCGATGGCGAAGATCAGGTCCGAGTGGGCAAGATCGGCCAGGGAGTTCGTGGGAGCACCAACACCGAAAGCCTTGAGCAAGGCCTCCATGCCGGGAAAGTGGCCGAATCTCGCGATGGAATCGACGTTGTTGGTACCTATAGACACACGCATGAATTTCTGGAAGAGGTAGTTTTCCTCGTTGGTGCATCTGGCCGAAGCGATCCCCGCCAGTGCGTCGGGCCCCAGTTTTTCCTTAATTCCGGTAAAACCTTCCCTGACCCGGGCGTACGCCTCCTCCCAGGTGGCGGGAACGAGCTCTTCGCCCTCCCGCACGAGAGGCTGGGTGATCCTCTCCGGGCTGTGGACGAATTCATAACCGAATCTGCCCTTGCAGCACAGGTTCCCGTCGTTGTTTGAGCCTTCGTCGTCCACCCCTAGAACGTGGTAGATCCGGTTCCCCTTCACTTCCAGGTGAAGCGTACAGCCGACGCCGCAGAAGGGACAGGTTGTCCTTACAGGAGTTAGCTCCCAGGAAGGAGCGGTGTGTTTGTAGATCCTGCTGTAAAGTGATCCAACAGGACAGGCCTGTATGCACTGACCGCAGAACTCACAGTTCATCGGTCTTGCAAAGGACGGTTCCACAACCGTGGGGAAACCGCGGTTCACGAAATCCAGCTCGCCCTCGCCCTGCACTTCGTCGCAGATCCTCACGCACCGGCCGCAGAGAATGCATCTGTTCTGGTTCATCTCGATGAGGGGCGAAAGGTAATCTATTCTCTTGTCAACCGCTACCGGGCCGAAGCGTCCTGTATCCCTGCCGTGCTCGAAGGTCATATCCTGCAGGAGACATCGTCCTGACTGCGGGCAGACCGGACACTCCAGGGGATGGTATGTGAGGAGAAGCTCCAGAACAGTCTCACGGGCGCGCTTTACCCTGATCGTGTCCGTATAGATCTCCATACCGTCAGTAACCGGGGTCACGCACGACGCGAACAGCCTGTCTGACCCTTCCAGCTCCACAACACACATCCTGCAGGATCCATAGGGCAGCAGGTGCTTGTGGTCACAAAAAGTTGGTATTTCGAGGTCAAGCTTCCGTGCCGCGTCCAGGATGGTTGCACCCCTGGGAACGCTTACCGGCTTGCCGTCTACTGTGATGTTGAACATTCTTCCTG
>JBGMRC010000018.1:1281-4491 GCA_048061075.1 bacterium
CTATTCCTCAATATCACACCGCAGGCAGCGGCGAGCCTCATTCATGGCCTCTTCCCTGGAAAGACCCAACTCCACCTCGGCGAAGCTCTTTAGCCTCTTGACCACTTCCATTGTCGGCATATCGGGCCTTACCAGGTCCATGTCCTCATCAGTCAGCTCTATTGTCTCAATCCCCGCGATATTTGGTTTCGTGACGTCGTACAGGGGTGTGACTTCTTCTCCATTAAGAAAGAGCTCCATATGGGCTGCGGCTCTTTTTCCGGCTGCTATGGCATCGATCACCATCCACGGGCCCGTAACAACATCTCCCCCGGCAAAAACACCCTCAACGTTTGTCATCTGGGTGTATGGGTGCACATCGATAGTGTCCCACTTTGACAGGCCGACACCGTGTTCCTCTTTAAGGAAGGAGAGATCGGGTTTGCCAGAGACGGCTACTATGAGGTTGTCTAACGGGATATCGAACTCAGAACCCTCTATGGGCACCGGCCTGCGTCTGCCGGATGAATCAGGTTCACCGAGTTCCATCCTCTGGCACGTGACGCCTGTGATCGCGCCTGATGTGGTCAGAATCTTTACCGGCGCCACCAGTGTCTCGAGCACGATCCCCTCCAGGAGGGCCTCGTGGATCTCCATCTCATCGGCGGGCATCTCTTTTTGGGTCCTCCTGTAGAGAATCGTCACATCAGCTCCCATCCTCCCGGCTACCCTGGCTGCGTCAATGGCCGTATTGCCTCCTCCCACGACAGCGACGTTCCTGCCCAGGGAAACGTCCTCTCCGAGGTTTACTCTCCTCAGGAAACTGAGGCTCTCATACAGCCCGTCGGCATCCTCACCGGGTATGCCCATCTTGAGGTCCACATGGGCGCCCGCGGCTATAAATACCGCCTCGTGGTCCATGCGGATCTGATCGAAGGACACCGCTTCGCCTACCGGTGTGTTGTAGTGGATATCCACGCCCATATCCTCAATGGCCCTGATCTCATGATTGAGGGTTTCCCTTGGCAGACGATACTCCGGGATGCCCAGGACAAGCATGCCCCCCGCTACCCTTTGCTTTTCGAAGATCACGGGTGTGAAATCTCTCAGCGCCAGGAAGTGGGCAGCGGTCAGGCCCGCGGGGCCTGCTCCTACGATGGCAACCTTTCTGCCCGTTCCCGAAACTTTCTGAACCTTTATCTTGTATTTACCGGTCGCGTCTTCAGCGGCGGCATAATCAGCGGCAACTCTCTTGAGTGAGCGGATGCTGATGGATGTATCCAGGTCGCGACGCCTGCACACGCTCTCGCACGGATGGTGGCATACTCTCCCACATACTGCCGGCAGGGGGTTCGTCATGCGGATCAGCTCCAGTGCTGCCGAGAACTTTCCCTGTCCGATGAGCGTAACGTACGCTGGCACGTCGGTTTCGATGGGGCAGACATGCTGGCACGGGGATGAGATGATCTCCTTGCACACAACTGCGGGACATCGCTTGTTGAGGATGTGGGCTTCATACTCATTCCTGAAGTACCTCATTGTGGAAAGAACCGGATTGGGAGCAGTCTGCCCGAGCCCGCACAGCGATGTGTTCTTTATCTCCCCTCCCATTTCCTCCAGGTTCTGGAGGTCTTCCATGGTTCCAAGTCCAATGGTGATGCGTTCAAGTATGCTCAGCATGGTCTTGGTACCAAGGCGGCAGGGGACGCACTTACCACAGGATTCGGCAGCAGTAAACGTCAGAAAGAAACGGGCTACATCCACCATGCAGGTACGTTCGTCCATGACGACTACGCCGCCGGAACCCATCATCGCCCCGGCTTCTATCAGGGAGTCATAATCTATCGGTGTCTCTATGATCTCTGCCGGGAGGCACCCACCGGAGGGCCCGCCAAGCTGGGCGGCCTTGAATTTGCCGCCGCCATCGATGCCGCCCCCTATATCGTAGATGATCTCTTTGAGCTGGGTGCCGGCCGGCACCTCGATAAGCCCGGTGTTCTTGATCTTACCGGTAAGCGCGAAGACTTTGGTGCCCTTGGTGCTCTCTGTGCCGATAGAGGCGTAGCTGTCGGCGCCGTTGAGAATGATGGGGGGTACGCAGGCGAAGGTTTCCACGTTGTTGATGTTCGACGGTTTGCCCCACAGGCCCTTATGGGCCGGGAAGGGTGGCCGGGATCTCGGCATGCCCCTTTTGCCTTCGATAGAAGCCATTAGAGCGGTCTCTTCACCACACACGAAAGCGCCGGCCCCCTCCTTGATCCGCAGATCAAAGGAAAAGTCGGTTCCAAAGACCTTTTCACCCAGAAAGCCTTTCTCCTCGGCCTGAGCAATGGCGGTACCCAGCCTCTCTATTGCCAGCGGGTACTCTGCCCTGCAGTAGATGTATCCATGCTCGGTGCCTATGGCGTAAGCAGCGATAATCATGCCCTCGAGGACGGCATGGGGGTCGCCTTCCAGGACACTTCTGTCCATGAAGGCACCGGGGTCACCCTCATCGGCGTTACATATGAGGTACTTGGGTTCTCCCGCAGCGGTAGCACAGAACTCCCACTTCAGGCCTGTGGGGAATCCGCCGCCGCCCCTTCCCCGGAGGCCGGATTTTTTGACTATCTCGCGTATAACGGTGGGTGACAGTGTTGTGATCGCCTTTTCCGCGGCCTTATAGCCGTCGGCATCCAGATAATCCTCTATCCTGTCAGGATCTATGAAACCGCACCTTCTCAAAACTATCCTCTGCTGCTTGGCGAAGAAATCCATCTCATCGTAGGTGGGGATGCCTTTATAAATTTTGTCGCCATTTTGAACGATCTGTCCAATAGCGTAATCCCCGACCGGCTTGCCCTTGACCACATGGCTGCTGATGATCTTCGACACCATCTCCGGCTGGACCCTGGCGTAGGTCACGCGGCTGCGCCCGGGAAGAGACACATCAACGAGAACCTCCTGGTAACACATCCCGATACAGCCGGTCCTGAGGATGGGCACCTCGAGCTTGAGGGCCGCCAGCTCCTCTTCCACCTGGGACAGGACTCCCCTTGCGCCTGAAGCAAGGCCGCAGGTCCCCATTCCTACAACTATTAATTTATCATTTGAGCTTTTCGGCATATCCTGTTCGGCCCTCCATGATACGGCCGGTTATCGTTGTTATTGTCGCAATAAGTCCGTGAGCGGCTTATTGCTCCTCGGAAAGCGAAAAGCGTGGTTTTCACTTTCCTCACGAATCGATGTCTT
>JBGMRC010000018.1:4591-15728 GCA_048061075.1 bacterium
TGCTCCTCGGAAAGCGAAAAGCGTGGTTTTCACTTTCCTCACGAATCGATGTCTTACTTTGCCTGCCATCGATTCGGGCGCCCACATACGGGCGCGATGATGACCTCGTTTTTACTCATCGCTGCTTCCGGTTTCAGACATTTCTTTAAGATTTTCTATTATCCGTTCCGTTTTGGTAGGGTCCACATGGCCGAAGGCATCGTTATCGATCATGATGACGGGCGCCAGGCCGCAGGCTCCGAGGCAAGCGACTTTTTCGAAGGAAGCCAGACCGTCCTCTGTGGTTTCTCCGTGTTTGATCTCCAGCAGGTTCTCCAGCCTTGAGATGACGCTCTTGCCGCCCCTCACGTGACAGGCAGTACCGGAGCATGCCCTTATTATATGCCGTCCCCGGGGACTCAAGTGAAACTGGGTGTAGAAGGTAAGGACCCCGTAGACCTGGCTGCGGTAAATTCCCAGATAATCGGCCACCATATTCGCGGCCTCTTCCGGTACGTATCCGTAGACCTGCTGAACTTCCTGGAGGAGGGGTATTAACATGCCCTTCGCCATGTCCAGCCGGCTTAGAATCTCGCTGACGGGTATTAGGTCCAGTTCCTCTTCTTCTTCATACCCGTCGATAACCTCCGGGTTCACCGCCACCTCCACATGTAGTTGACCATGTCGATGTAACGCTCGTACATACTCCTGACCGAGTCCACAAGCCTCTCGATGAAGATCGTGAGGAGCCTGTTGGCATCGGCCGGGAACTTCTCAACGAAATCATCAAAGGAATTCCTGTCCATTACGTACAGGGTGCAGTCTCCCTTGGCCACGGCGCTGGCGGAGTGCTTGCCCCCCACCATAAAGGTCATGACACCCAGAAAGTCCCCCTCTTTTACAATGGCCAGGTTCTGAGCCTCACCCTCCTTGGCTCTCCTGTTCAGCTTCACAGAACCGGTTCCGATGAGAAACAGGTCGCCACCCTCGGTATTTTCATTAAAGATCGGGTCCGCATCCCTGTAGACCCTTTTCTGCATCACCTTCGCCAGATGTGATAAGGCATCCTCTGAAATACCTTCAAAGGAGGTTACAGCCTTGAGTTGGCTTACATCTATCATCTCCAGTACCTCCTCATGCCCTTTTAACACGGACACGTACGACCGCGGTTTCGGTATTGTCTCCGTCTATACCCATCAGCCGGCCGGCAGGCGCGTCGGCAAAGTGTCTGGGCAGGAAGAAAATGTCCTCCATGAGATCATCAGAGAACTTGCTCTTCACCGTAAGTTCCCCATGGGCTGAGACCACCCTGGCAAGTCCGCCCTCTTCTATCCCGAGGCCTGCTCCGGTCCGGGAGTTCATCACCAGCAGGCTTTCCGCGATCAGTAAATTTAAGGAATCGGAGTACCTTGTGTAGGTGCCTGAATGGAACAGGACTTCTCCCGAAAACAGGGTATGGGGATAATCCGGATCAGGTGCTGTCTCGCCCCATGATGTCACTGCAGAGAACTTCCTGGACTTCTCACCAGGTCCCTCGCCAAGCAGATGCCGTGTGCCGAGATAGCCCTCGTGATATATCTCTTTGGCATCCTTCTTTGTGAAGGGCCACTGAAGCCCGTTATCCGCCAGGATCCTGTGGTTGATGCCGGAGTAGAAGGGCACATTCTCGGCTATCTCATCCAGGACCTCGGCGGCATTAATATATTTCATTCGCATGTGGCCCAGAGCCACACCCAGATCGGAGAATATCCTCCAGTCGGGCATGGACCTTCCAAACCCGTCCACAGCTTTGCGTGTTCTCTGTATGCGCCTCTCCATATTTGTAAGGGTGCCATTCTGCTCAGCCAGGGCACCGGCAGGAAGAACCACGTCTGCCCTCCTCGCCGTTTCGGTCATGAAAAGATCCTGCACTACCAGAAAGTCAACTTCTGAAAGGGCATCGAGTGCTGTCCTCCCACCGGGGAAGGAACCGGCAAGATCCACTCCTACAACGTAGAGGGCGCCGAGCTTCCCTTCGGCGGCGGCGCTCAGCATCTGATGCGCCGTCAGACCCGGCTTGGCGGGCAGCTCTGTCTTCCATGCCTTGGCAAGCTTCGACCGTTCCGTCTTTTTCTCCAGGGAAACGTGACCCGGAAGGTGGGCGGGAGACGCTCCCATGTCCACTGCACCCTGGGAGTTGGTGGCCGAAACAACGGGGTAAAGGCCGAACCCTTCCTGTCCCATCTTGCCGGTGAGCATCAGGAGATCTATCAGGGCGTTGATGACAGCCGGCCCGTCCGGCGTCAGTGCAACGGCCTCGCCGAAAACGACAGACGCGTTTCGGGCGGACATGAAGTTCCTGGCAAGATCCATTATCTCCCCGGCGCTGGCTCCAACATCTTCAGCTATGGTCTTCGTGTCCCTTTCAAGAACGGACATCCTGAGCTCATCCAGCCCCCTGTAGGATCCAAGGAGCTCCGGATCAACCAGTTCCTCGTCGATAATAACCCTTATGACCCCCTTTATCAGGGCCAGCTCCTTCCCGGACTTCACCAGCAGAGTCTTGTCCGCGAGGCGTGAAAGAGCGGTTCTCTTAGAGCCGATCTCCACGACCCTTGCCCCTTTTCTAATGGCGGATTTGATCTTGATGCCGGATATAGGGCTCTCGACGGTTATGTCACAGCCAACCAGAAGAAGGAAATCCGCGTAGTTCATCTCATCCATGGAGTTGGTAGCGGCAAATACGCCCAGCCTCTCCTCTAATACAGGCAGCACCGTTCTGTTCCACTCGCCGGTGGTCGTGTCGATGCTGTTGCTTGAAAGGGCCGAACGCAGCAGCTTCTGAAAGAGGTACAGTTCTTCATTGGTCAAGCGTGCTGATGCGATACCTCCAACCGCGTTGTCCCCTCCCTCTTGTGCCGCTTTGGAAAGACCAGCCGCGACAGCTTCGAGCGCGTCCTCCCATGTGACCTGCACCAGCTTACCGTCCTTCCTCACAAGGGGAGTCTCAAGTCGGTCGGGACTGTTGATCACATCGTAACCGAAGTAGCCTCTGGAGCAGAGGCTCCCGAGGTTGACACCCCGCCCCTCGGCGTGGGTGACCTTATATACCCTGTTGTCCTTGTGGTTGTAGGTAAGTGTGCAGCCGCAGCTGCAGAAGGGACAAATGGCCTCGACCCTGGTCATCTCCCAGGTGCGGATCTTGTGCTTCATGACGCGTGAGGTAATGGCGCCCACGGGACAGGACCAGATGCAGTGACTGCAGTACTCACAGTCAAGGGCCCCGTCCATGAATGGGCCTACAATAGTCCTGGCACCCCGATATGACATGCCCAGGGCCGTAACTCCCTGGACTTCATCGCAGATCCTGACACACCGCTTGCACTGGATGCACCGGTTCAGGTTCCGATCAATAAGGGGGCTTATTATATGGTCCCTCAGGACCCTTTTGGTTTCAGTAAATCTCGTATCGGCGCTTCCGAACTTGAACGCCAGGTCCTGGAGGGTGCATTCGCCTGATACGTCACAGACAGCACACTCCAGGGGGTGATTTATGAGGAGAAACTCGAGCATGGCACTGCGGGCCTTTTCCACCCGGGAAGTATCGGTCTTGACCACCATTCCCTCAGCCACCGCAAGGGTGCAGGCGGTCTGGAGCTTCCACATTCCCTCTACTTCCACCAGGCACATCCTGCAGGCCCCCAGTTCAGAAAGTCTTGGATGGTGGCAGAAGGTGGGTATGTGTACACCGAGCTTGCTGGCGGCATCCAGGATCGTAATATGACCGCTTACCATAACCTTGCGGCCGTCTATTTCGATCTTCACCATCACGATACCTGCTCCTGTTCCATCAGCTCGGATTCTCCCGTTTCCTCCTCCGGGCTGCTGATGTATGCCATAAATTCGTTCCTGAACTTCTTTATGGTGCTCACCAGTGCGCTTACGGACGCTTCTCCCAGGCCACAGAAGGATGTGGTGCTTATGTTCTCGCTGATATCAAGGAGCAGGTCCAGGTCCTCTTCTATACCGTTACCGGAAAGGATCCTCTCGATTATCTGACGCACCCAGAAAAGGCCTTCCCTGCAGGGTGTGCACTTTCCGCATGATTCGTGGTCGAAGAATTTGATAAGGACGTGAGCAGCCTTGACCATGTCATCGGTGTCATCCAGGACTATCACGGCACCAGAACCAAGCATGCTCCCCGCCTCTGCGAGGGAGTTGAAATCCAGGGCGACATCCAGTTCGCTCCTGTCAAGGCACGCGCTGGAGGCGCCTCCGGGAAAGGCAGCCTTGAACGCCCTTCCGTCCTTCATGCCACCTGCATGTTCGAAGATGAGCTCTCTTAAAGTCACGCCCATGGGGAGTTCGTAAACGCCGGGCTCGGCCACCTTGCCGCTTATGGAGTAGAGCTTGGTGCCAGTGCACTCATGCGTTCCAATATCCGCGTACCAGTCTCCTCCCCGCAGAATGATCTGGGGAACGCTTGCCAGCGTCTCGATGTTGTTAACGACAGTGGGGAGATTCAGGTAGCCTGAGTTGACCGGAAAAGGAGGCCGGATCCGCGACTGCCCCCGCTTTCCCTCCAGGGATTCGATCAGCGCTGTCTCTTCTCCGCATATGTAAGCGCCTGCGCCCTTGTGAACGGTAATGGTAAAATCAAAGCCCGAGTTCAGGATGTTCTTTCCCAGGAAAGATCTTGCCTCGGCGTCCGCAATGGCCTTTTCCAGGATCCTGGCACCGTCCGGGTATTCACCACGAATGTAGATGAATCCCCTCTCAGCGCCTACGGCGTAGCCCGCTATGGCCATGCCTTCGAGGAGCGCGTGAGGGTCTTTTTCGATTATGACCCTGTCCTTGAATGTTCCCGGTTCTCCCTCGTCGGCGTTTGCTATAACGCTTTTCGGACGCCTCGTGTCCCTTGAAGCAAAATCCCACTTCATTCCCGCCGGGAATCCCGCACCCCCACGCCCTCTGATGCGTGAGGCCTTGACCTCTTCAACTACATCGTCAGGCTTCATTTCGTTCAGAGCCTTGGGCAGGGCCATGTAGCCCTCATTATGGATATAGGAATCGATGTGGGCCGGGTTGGGCCGGTGAACATTTCGTGTAAGGATCTCAGGCATCTTGCGCTTTCTCTTTATAAGTATCCAGGATTCCTGAAATGGAATCCGTGCTCACCTTTCCAAACAGTTTTTCGTTGATCATCATAGCTGGAGCCAGGTCGCAGGCCCCGATACATTCAACCTCCACTATGGTGAAAAGACCGTCCTCTGTCGTTTCTCCCAGATCCACCTTTAAATTCTCCCTGAGGGCTTTGATGACCTCTGGGGCGCCGTTTATCGAACAGCTCAGGTTCCTGCACACCTGTATCAGGTACTTGCCGATAGGTTTCGTGAAAAACATGGTGTAGTACGTCGCAACCTCATAGGCCCTGACGTGGGGTACCTCGAGAAAATCGGCAACGAACGTGAGATAGTCCTCCTGAAGATGCCCCTTCGTCTCCTGGACAAAATGCAGCAGGGGCATGATCGCTGAGGCCCGAACCTCATATCTCGAGACGATGTCTTCCATCTCCTTTATCTGTTCATGGTCAAACAGCTTCATATACGCTACCTGTCGATCTCCCCGAGGACTATGTCAAGGCTACCGATAATTGCCACAACATCAGCCATCATGTGCCCTTTTACCATAGTCATCAGGGACTGGAGATTCACGAAGGAAGGAGGCCTGATCCTCAGCCTGTAGGGTTTTGGTCCCCCGTCGCTTACTATGTAAAAGCCGATCTCCCCCTTGGGAGATTCAATTGTGGAATAGACCTCACCTTTCGGCGGCGCCATACCCTCCACGACAAGTTTGAAATGGTGGATCATGGCTTCCATCGAGCTGTCCAGCCTGGCCTTGTCCGGAAGAACGTACTTGGCTGTCCTTTCGATGAAGGGTCCTTCAGGCATTCCCTCTACCAACTGCCGGATCATGCGAACGCTCTGACGCATCTCACCGATCCTGGCCAGATACCTGGCGTACACATCACCTTCCTCGAAGACAGGAACATCAAACTCTATTTCGTCGTAGGCCTCGTAGGGCTCGTCCCTCCTGATGTCCCAGTCCACACCTGAGCCGCGAAGTGCCGGTCCGGAAAGGCCCAGGGAGACGGCCTCGTCCCTGCTTATGGTACCGACGCCCACCGTTCTTTTCAGCCAGATCCTGTTTTTGGTGAGAAGCCTCTCGTACTCATCGATCCTGCCGGTGAAGGTATCCAGAAAAGCATCGATCTTCGCATCGATACCCGCGGGAAGATCTCTTACTACGCCTCCCGGCCTGAAGTAGGTCATCATGAGCCTTGTGCCGGCTGTCTCCTCGATAATGTCAAGGACGTCCTCTCGCTCCCTCATGGCATAGAGAAGGACTGTCAGGGCCCCTATATCCGCCGCATGTGTACCAAGCCAGAGCAGGTGGCTGCCTATCCTGGTGAGCTCAGCAAAAAGGGTCCTTATGTACCGGGCCCGTCTTGGCACTTCAAGCTCGATGAGCTTTTCCACGGCAAGTATGTAGGCAAGGTTGTTCGTTCCCGAGGCCAGGTAATCCATTCTGTCCGTAAGGGGGAGAACCTGGATGAATTTTTTCTGTTCGGCAAGCTTTTCGATACCCCGGTGCAGGTAACCTATATCGGTGACGGCGTTAACCACTGTTTCACCGTCGAGCTCCAGGATCACTTTGAGCACCCCGTGTGTCGAGGGGTGGTGGGGGCCCATGTTGAGGGTCATGATCTCCTGCCTTGCCACTACGTTCTCCTCACCATTTGACGCGACCACCCGTGGGAAAATCCTTACGCAAGGGATGGCCTACGAACCCTTCGGGGTTCAGTATTCTCCTCATATCCGGGTGCCCTGAGAAAACAACCCCGAAATTGTCATAAACTTCCCTTTCCATCCACTCAGCCGCCCGCCAGATGGAAACAACGCTGTCGGCCTCCTGGCCTTCAGCCACGCTCGTCTTGACACGGAAGCGCGAATTGTTGAGGATCGAATAAAGCTGGTACACGATCTCGAAGGGTTCATCTTCATTGGGAAAGTGGACAGCAGTCAGATCCGAGAGAAAATCGTAGGAAAGAGCGGGTTCAAGAGCCAGATAATGAAGTAACTCCCGGCACTTATCAGATTTTACAACAACCCACACCTCTCCCCTGAAGGAACCGGAGCCAACAACAGATCCCGCAAAGTTCTCCCTGAGTCTCGCGATCGCTGGATGTTCCTCGAGATCGTCTCCCGAAAAATTCTGTCTGCTCCAGTCAACCGTCATAGGCTATTCATCCTTCAATTCAGGAGGCATGAATCCCGGTTTTATATAGTGGGGTTTTGCGCGGAAATGAACCTGGCTGTCGATCTTCTTCTGAAGGGTCATGAGTCCATGGAGCAGAGCCTCCGGCCTTGGAGGACAACCTGGAATGTAGACATCCACTGGAATGATGTGGCTGACCCCCGGAACCACGCTGTAGGTCTGGAAGATACCCCCGCACGTGGCGCAGCTTCCCATGGCGAGGACCCACTTGGGCTCGGACATCTGATCGTAGAGTTTCTTTACCACTGGGGCCATTTTATTGGTAACGGTACCGGCGACGATCATCAGGTCCGCCTGCCTGGGGGATGCCCGGAAAACCTCCGAGCCGAACCTCGCGATGTCGTACCTGGCGCATCCGACAGCGATCATCTCGATGGCGCAGCAGGCCAGGCCGAACTGAAGCGGCCAGACAGAGGAACGCTGGGCCCAGTTAATGACCGCGCTTGCCATAGTCAGGAGTACGTTGTCTTCAGTGGGTAAAGGACCGCGGGAAAAACTGCTTCGATTCTTCTTCATGACCAGCTAAGGACACCTTTCCTCCATACATAGATGTAGCCTAAGAGAAGAACAACGACGAACGACAACATCTCGATGAACCCGAAAATCATCGGCTCAAACCGGTCGAAGAGGATGGCCCATGGATAGAGAAAGACCACCTCTATATCGAAGAGAATGAAGAGCATCGCAATGAGATAGAAGCGTATATCCAGCCTCCGGCGGGCATCTTTAATGGGTGTCGAGCCGCATTCGTAGGTGGACAGCTTTTCGTGGGAGGGGTTTTTCCTGCCAATAAGAGCGGATGCAAGAATCAGTGCCGATCCGATCAGGGCCACTACAATCAGGTAGATAAATATGGGTAGATAACCCAGAATGACATCTTCTTGCATCGCTTCTGTCTGTTCCTCAGAAGGTCTATTCGACCGGTGAGCCTGCCCCTTTTTAGGTGGGCTTTAAACTTGACTGAAAATTACCGTAGTGATTGTATTCAGTATAATGTATACATCTCTGTTACAAGAGAAATTTTATACACGAAAACGACTACAGATGTCCACACAAAAAATGAATTGAAGGCATATTTGTGAAAATTTTATCGGGTTGTGAAGCGCAACAGCTCCCCCTTGACTGTGCCCCCTGGCTGTGATAGATGGAAAACCGTTAATATTAAAGGATTTTACAGGATCAAGGAGCATTTCAAATGAGCAGGTCCTCAGATCTTTTCAGCAAATCGAGGAAGCTTATCCCGGGTGGTGTAAACAGCCCGGTCAGGGCGTTTCGTTCTGTGGGAGGCGAGCCCCTTTTCATTTCGAGGGCTTTCGGCTCAAAAATAGTGGACGCCGACGGTAATATCTATATCGATTATGTGGGATCCTGGGGACCTATGATAGTCGGCCATGCTCATGAGGAGGTACTGACGGCAATAGCTGATGCTGCACAAAAAGGTACCAGTTTCGGCGCTCCCACCGAAATGGAGCTCACACTCGCCCGGATGGTAATAGAAGCCGTACCGTCTATGGAGATGGTGCGCATGGTCAATTCCGGAACCGAGGCGACAATGAGCGCCATCAGGCTCGCACGGGGCGTTACTGGCAGGGACAAGATAGTCAAGTTCAATGGTTGCTACCACGGACATGCCGACGGTCTCCTTGTAAAAGCGGGATCGGGAGTCCTCACCCTGGGCATACCCGACAGCCCCGGTGTGCCCGAGGATTACGCGAAGAATACACTGGTTTCGGAGTACAACAATCTCGATTCTGTGAAGGTCCATTTCGACCGGAATCCGGAGGAGATCGCCGCGGTGATCCTCGAACCCGTACCGGGAAATATGGGAGTGATGGTCCCGGTGGACGGATTTCTTGCAGGTCTCAGGAAACTCACCGAAACGACCGGAGCGCTTCTCATCTTCGACGAAGTCATGAGCGGCTTCAGGGTGGCTTTAGGAGGCGCCCAGGAGCTTTTCGGGATCGATCCGGACATAACCACCCTCGGCAAGGTCATCGGAGGAGGGCTGCCGGTGGGGGCATATGGTGGGAAGGCCAGATACATGACTCAGATGGCTCCGGAGGGGCCAATATATCAGGCCGGGACGCTTTCCGGTAATCCTCTCGCCATGGCGGCCGGTATTGCAACCTTAAACATCCTTAACAGACCCGGGACCTACGAGTCGCTGGAGAAGACCTCCGCAGCACTTGCGGAAGGGCTGGCTGAAGTCAATTCAAGCCTCGGTGTAAAACTGGCATTTAACCGGGTCGGTTCCATGTTTACGACTTTTTTTACGGAAGGGTCCGTCACAGATTTTGCCGCGGCAAAATCATCGGATACTGAAAAATTCGGTGCATACTTCATGGCCATCCTCGAAGAAGGTGTGTATCTCGCCCCCTCCCAGTTCGAGGCCGCCTTCGTTTCCCTGGCCCACACGGACAAGGATGTTACTCGTACGATCGAGGCCCACGAAAAGGCCCTGAAGAAGATCCTGTGACTGTATTGCTTGACAATCACAGTGCCACTTTGTATTTTGACGGCGGAGTTTGGAAGGGTCTCATGTTGATATGGTCGTAAAAAGTCCATTAATGGCTTTTTATTTGCCTGATGACACGCAATAAATCCGCACCCGGCAGGAGCTCTTAAATATGGCCAAGGGTCGGAGATTCTACCATCTTTTGAAGTTCAGCAGTCTGGGACTGGAGATGGGGGCCGCGGTTGTCATCGGCCTCCTGATAGGAATTTTTCTGGACCGTAAATTCGGGACTGACCCCTGGCTTACACTACTCTTCACCATTCTCGGGTTCGTTGCTGCAGCTCGAGCCCTCATAAAAGTTGTTCGCAGCGGGGTTTTCGAGGATATGGAGGAGTGAGGGCCAATTCTGATAAAGCAAGATTCCGCCGCATTAAGGTATGGATCCTGTTAATAATGGTGTCGCTGGCGTTGTCGTTCCTGATATTTCAAAAAACACTTTACGCTTTCGGTGTGGTGGCAGGCGGTTTTCTGATAATAATGAACCTGCTGGGAACTGAAAGAGCAGTAAGATCGTTTTTCACCGGAGGTGTTCTCGGAAAGGCAGCTTATGCGATCGGTTATCTGGGCAAACTCGCCCTTACAGCCGCAATAATAGCCGTTGTTCTTAAAAAGAACCTGGCATCGCCCCTGGGCCTTGTGCTCGGATTGCTCATCCTCCCGGTAGCTCTGGTATTTGACTTTCTTGTATTTCCAGGTGATCGCGAAGCCGAAGAGGAGAATTGATGGCAGCAGATCCTTTCATTTACCTGGAACACACTCCTGTAGCGTACGCTCTTGAGAAGATCGAGGGGATAGATCCATCACCGATTCTCCATGCCGCCCTCGTGTCAGCGATACTCGTTGGAGTAGCACTAATCATTAACCGGTCCTTAAAGAGCGGTCGCGTAATGCCGGAGGAAAAGACCTTCACCATACCCAACCTGATGGATCTAGCTGTTGGAGGGCTTCTGAACTTCATGGAACAGTTAATGGGTCCAAGCGCCCGACGTTTTTTGCCACTAATTGGCACCACGGCCTTTTTCATCCTTTTCAGCAATCTGCTGGGGATTATTCCCGGCTTCGACCCGCCCACAAGCAACCTGAACACTACCATCGCCGCCGCTTTGGTCATATTCTTTGCCACGCATTACGTGGGATTCAAAACCCACGGTATCTCTTACATTAAACATTTCATGGGCCCCGTCATCTGGCTGGCGCCTCTGATGTTCATTGTTGAAATCATCGGCCACCTTGCAAGGGTTTTGAGCCTGTCTTTCCGTCTTTTTGGAAATATGTTCGGCGACCATCTTCTGCTGGCGATCTTTCTCGGCCTGGTCCCCCTGTTGG
>JBGMRC010000019.1:0-15218 GCA_048061075.1 bacterium
GGAGGGTGATATTCTTGCTGAACCTCTCCAGGTCGATGGTTATGCGGCTCTCCTGCTTGAGCTGCTGGTACATCTGGAGAGCCTGTTCCGGTCCGGTGATATCGAGACCGTTCACCCGTTTGATGATATCACCGTTGACCATGCCGAGCTTCATGAACAGACTATTTGGCCTGATATTAAACACCTTGAATCCGTTCGGCTTACCGTCCTTGAAGTGAGGGACGATCCTTATCTGCGTCAGCAGTTTGTTGAAATCCTCAAGGACTCCCTCGACTTCTCTCCGGTCCATGACGTAGTTATTATCGCCTACTTTCCGGATCCTGATATCGTTCTGCTTATTTTTTACACGAGTGCCAAAAGATCTTCTTGAAGTCCTTCGCGCGGGAGACGGCACTGCCCTTTCTGATGTCCTTTCAAGAACCTCTTCCCTGCCCTCCCTGAGGAGGACCACCCGATTCCTTTGAACCGTAACCAGGACCACACCCTCACTGACAACGTCACCTGTAAAATATATCTCCTGATCTTTCGAGCCGCTCTGGGATATGATGGCAAAGGACCTGCCGCCCCTCTCGTTGACAACTGTGCCGAGCAGGGTAAGGGGCAGGGAGCTTTCCGGCAGGTCCGCGGAGAATTCACGGTCAGTTTTGACCTCCGGCACAGTATTTCCGATCCTGCTTCCAAACAGATTTCTTTTGATGACAGCTTCGGCATCCGCCGCCGGATCTGTGACCCTTCGGGATGGGCTCGATACCTTCCCCACCACCGAGGCAGTAATTGCCTCCACAGCGGGGCTGAAGATAAGACTCTGGACGACCTGTGACACCAGATATGCGGCGAGGACAAGCAGGGCGATATCAGCTGCCGTCAGTATCCTCCTTGTTTTGTCCACCGCGTTCATTGCAGTTCAGGGTCCCTGAAGTCGAAAGTAGACAGATCCCCTGAGAACAGGACATCAGAAGAAAAATCGGCAACCGGCGTGAGGTCGTCAGATGTTGTCCAGTACCAGGTCTGGAACTCCTTGAACCGCAGATACGACGGCACCGTTGCCAGGGTGTCTGTCCTGTTCATGGCAAGCACCTTCAGTATTCCGATGAAGCCGCTGGGAGAGGCGGATGACACTACGGCCTCTCCATCCTCGTTGGTCTGATACCTGACAATCAGTTGGTTGACGGTATCCGGATCGCTGGCCGAAATATCTGCCAGAGATGACGCAAAAGCCGAAGCCGGTCTCTGCTTGAATGCCGCCGAAAAATTGCTGTCTATGGGTGATCCCATCACCGTGGTTGAAGGAATACCGGACTCGAGGAAGGAAAAGATCCTTCTGTGATTCACGGTGGAAGATGGGTTAGTCATCTGCAGGGAGCCGCTTTCGGTAGAGGAGTAATAATAGCCCGAATAAGCGTAGAACGCTCCCAGCTTGCTCTCAACGGGAGAAACGACACCGTCATCCTGGATAACCCGCCATACGTACTCACCCTGTCCCTGGATGGGATCCTGTTTCAGGGCAAACCCGTCGTAAGCATAGGTCCAGCCCACAGGGTAGACAGTGGAGCCCGCAGACCAGTTAAGACTTGAGAAAAACGAACCGGTATTGGTAACCCATACGGGCCCAACCGTATCGCCGGTGGTCGAATCAAGGGTTAACGTCGGATTAGAAGTACCGTCCACAGTATTTCCGGACGGGTCGAATGCCCTGATACCAAATCTGTAAATCACCCCGTTGACAAATCCGGTAAGGGTGATCGTCTGGGGGGTCGCACCAAAGGCTGGAACGTCTGTGAAGTACATGGCCTCCATATTCGATACCGCCAGGGAGAAAGGCGCATAATAGATCCTGTAGGAAACCGTTGCCGCATCGGAGGCAATATCCTGGAAGGTAATGTTCACCTCGCCGGGATTTCCGTTGGTAGCGGCGGTGAAAGCTCCGCTGCCGGCCCATACAGGGTTTGTTGTGTCCGCCGCCGAAGCCGATGAGGGGGTTGCGACAGCGGTTATCCCCGGGGCAAAATTGCCGGAAGAATCCATGGGCTCAACTCCAAAAGTGTACGGCACCCCGTTCACCAGTTCTGTCATAGAAGTTGAGCCATACGATACAGTTTGTGCCCTTATATAACGGTCGTGAAAAGCATGTAACGCAAAATCCGTCACGGGCGCAGCGTAGATCCTGTAGGTCGTTGTGCCTGTGATCGCCGATGCGGACCCCGGGAAGGCCAGAATTACCTTCCCCCCGGTGGTCGAGTCTGCAACAGCTGTCAGCACTGTCGAGGACCAGGAAAGAGATGATCCTGATGGTATGGCCGTACGTGTAGAGGTGGCGGTGACAGAGTCGAGGTTCGCCGATGTATCCCTCGCCCTGAGCCCGAAGGTATATTCAGTGCCGTTCCTGAAGAGAACAGACGGGTTAAAAGTGCCTGGACCGAGGCTGGCGGTCTTTGCGAATCCGTCGTCGGTACTAGTGACAACACCGCGAAGCACGGGGTTTTCCTCCCAGTTGCTCGACCATAATATCGCGGGCGCGTAATATACATCATAGGATGACAGGGCAGCATTATCCTGAGCCAAACCCCACCAGAGGTTGATCTGACCCACGGTCAGGGCCGCCTCCGCTCTCTGGAGCCCGGCCAGGGGCACCTGCCAGTCCGGCTGGATATAACTGGATGATGACGCGTTCATTGCCGAGGAGTAATTTGTCGTATCCGCGATGCCCAGGGGGAACCTCGTATCCCTGTCGTCATCCTCCCAGAGCTGGAAAGTGTTGTTCACAGTGCCGGCAAGTGACGGCTCCTCCCTCCACCAGAACGCTGGAAAAATCGTCGCCGAGAACTCCCATGTGTTCGCTGACCGGTAGGGCGAGGTACTCAGTCCGTCCGTGAGCCACTGATTATCCACGGGAGACCTTAAAAGTTCATCAACATAGACGGTAACCACTGTGATGAACCCCTCCTTGACCGGGACGGTCATGGTGGTATCGGCCAGGGCAAACCGGCGGTCCGCATAAGCGACCATTGTCCCGTCCCGAGCCTCCCCGGAAATGTGGCTGCCTGCCAGAACGTATCTCCTGCCGCCCTGGGGATCCATGAGACTGTCAGTATCTATTGACAGTAGATGATCCCCCGAGATCCCAAGACTTTTAAAGATCTGACCATCCGTGCCGCCCGCTCCTGAGACAAGCGTCTGACTATCTATAATCACGACTACGTCGTTTACCGGGACACCAGCGGGATCCGCACCGGAGAGAACCTGGACTACAATTGCAGTTTCCTCCGGCAGTGGGATCCAGCAGCCGTTAAGTACAGGTAGCAGAAGTACGAGCAGAAGGGTGTAGAACACGCAAGTGGATCTCATCAAGCAATCTCCTCAATGACCTCCCCGGCTTTTTTCAACAGTTCGGGCAACCCCTCAGGCTTCTTACCTCCCGCCTGGGCCATGTCCGGACGGCCCCCGCCTCCACCCTCAACCATGGGGGCCAACCGGCTGATAATATCTGAAGCGGAAAACCTCTCCATAAGATCCCTGCTGACTACACACGTGAGGAACACCTTTTTCCGGTCCCTCGTCCCCAGCAGTACTATTCCTGATCCAATTTTATCCTTGAGCCTGTCTGCAGTGTCCCGAAGCGAGGCCGGATCCTGGCCGGCAACCTCAGCCGCGAGGAGTTTCACACCGGCAGATTCCGTGACGCTGTCCATGAGGTCGCTTCCGCCTCCAGCCAGGCCCTTTTGAAGCTCCCTGATCTTTCTCTCCTGTTCCTGAACTGTTTCCAGAAGCCTGGTCAATCTGGGGGGCAGCTCGCTGACGGACACTTTTACCGAAGCAGCCATTTGCTGGAGGGTCTTTTCCTCGCTCCGCATCAGGTCAACTACTCCGGTGCCTGTCACGGCCTCAAGCCGCCGGACGCCTGCCGCGATACTTCCCTCCTGGGTTATTTTGAACAACCCTATATCTCCCGTACGGCTGACATGGGTACCGCCGCACAGTTCTGTGCTAACATCCGGCACGGAAACCACCCTGACCGAATCGCCGTACTTTTCGCCGAAAAGGGCAACAGCACCGTGATCCAGGGCTTCTGAAAGGGACATAAGCTCGGTGCTGACTTCAAGATTTTCCAGGATAAGTGAATTTACCAAATCCTCGATATCACTCACCTCCTCTTTGGTTAATCCAGTGAAGTGAGTGAAATCGAACCTCAGCCTGCCCGGCTCCACCAGAGATCCCGACTGCTTAACGTGGTCTCCCAGAATGTCCTTGAGAGCAGAATGGAGCAGGTGGGTAGCAGTATGGTTGCGTCTTATTGCGGATCTCGTCTCGTGATCCACAGTGGCAGTGCAGGTATCACCCACACTCACCGTTCCGGTCAGAATATTGCAGCGGTGAACCATGAGGTCCGAAAGGGGAAAGATAGTTTCCGTCACCTGGACGAGAAAGCCATCTCCCTTGATCTTACCCGTATCGCCTGCCTGACCACCGCTTTCACCGTAGAAGGGTGTCCGGTCCAGGACTATCTCCACCACCCCATTCCCTTTCGCACTCTTGAGCACCTTATCACCCGATGAAATGGCGATTATCCTGGTTCCATGAGTCTCCTCCTCCTCATAACCGGAAAATACCACCGGGCCGGCTTTTTCAGATATCTTCCTGTAGAGGGCAGGAACGTCCTCTTCCCCGGAACCGGACCATGATGCCCTGGCCCTTTCCCTCTGGCGTTTCATCTCAGTGTTGAAACCATCAACGTCCACGGACATGCCACTTTCTTCCGCTATGTCCTCGGAAAGGTCCAGCGGGAATCCGTAAGTGTCGTAGAGACGGAAGACTTCGCCTCCAGGCAGGATATCCTTCCCCTCGCTTTTTGTCTGGTCCATCAGGTCACAGAGGCGTCTTAAGCCATGTTCCAGAGTGCTGGCGAACCTCTCCTCTTCGAGCTGAGCTATCTTGACTACAGTACTCATATTGCCTGCGAGTTCGGGGAAAGCATCACTCATCTTCTCCCCAACGAGGGGACATATACGGTACAGGAAGGGCCCATCCATGCCCAGGAGCTTACCGTGCCGTGAAGCCCTCCTGATGATACGCCTGAGCACATAACCTCTTCCCTCGTTGGAGGGCAGCACTCCGTCGGAGATCAGAAAGGTAACTGCGCGGACGTGGTCGGCTATTACCCGGAGACTTGTGTCGCTCTGCCCGTCCAGGCCGTATTTTACTCCCGCCAGGCGCGCGGCTTCTTCAAGGAAGGGAAACACCAGGTCAGTGTGATAGTTGCTGTCCTCACCCTGAAGGACCGCCGCAAGGCGTTCGAGGCCCATCCCTGTGTCGATACTCGGACTGGGCAGGGGTAAAAGATCCCCGTCCTGGTTCCTGTCGAACTGCATGAATACCAGGTTCCACAGCTCCAGGAACCTGCCGCAATCGCACTCGGGTCCGCATTCAGGAGTCCCACACCCCAGCCTCTGTCCCTGATCTATCAGGATCTCCGAGCAGGGGCCGCACGGACCTGTGTCTCCCATAGCCCAGAAATTATCTTTCTCTCCAAGACGATATATCCGTTCAGCATCTATTCCCGTTATCTTCCTCCACAGATGAAAGGCCTCATCGTCGTCCTCGAAAACCGTCACCAGCAGATCGTCCGGCGGCAGGGGGACCATCTCCGTGAGGAATTCCCAACCGTAGCGGATGGCATCCTCCTTGAAGTAATCCCCGAATGAGAAGTTCCCGAGCATCTCGAAAAAAGTATGGTGCCTTGCTGTCCTCCCCACGTTCTCAAGATCGTTGTGCTTGCCGGAAACTCTCATGCACTTCTGTGTGGACACGGCCTTGTTGTAGCTCCGCTTCTCCGCACCGGTAAACGCATCCTTGAACTGAACCATGCCTGCATTTGTAAAGAAAAGGGTCGGATCGCTCTGGGGCACCAGAGATGAACTTGCAACTCGGGTATGTCCCCTGTCCTCGAAATATTTGAGAAAGGTTTCCCTGATCTCAGATCCCGTCAAACCTTTTCCTCCTCGAAGCCGATATCTTTTATCGCTGACCAGATAGCCTGCGATGTAAAGCCCCTCGATTCAAGATACCTGAAAAGAGCGGCCTTTTTCCTGATACCTTCCTTCCTTATCTTTTTCAGCCTTCTGTCTGCCGCCTGTCTGGCTATATCGCACTCCCGTTCCGGAGGAAGACAGACATCCATGGCACTCTGGGCCAGTTCGGTGTCAATTCCCTTTTGCCTCAGTTCGTGATAGATCCTTATCCTTCCATATCCCCGGTTCTCTGACCGGGCCCGGATCCACTGGGAGGTGAACACTGAATCGTCCAGATAAGCCTTTTCTATTAACTCACCGACAACATCTGATACGATATTATCCTCAAAACCTCTCTTTATAAGTCCCGATCTTATCTCACTTTCGCTGTGCATTCTTCTACCAAGTGCACGGATAGCCCACAGATATGCTGACCTGTGGCTCCGTTCAGGCATCAGAACCTCTCGAGCTTCAGGTCCGCATCTTTTCCTTCAGCCGTCTCCCCTGCAGTACCGCTCTCTTCGTCGGTCAGGTCCTTTTTCATCTTCTCGAATTCCACCCACGCTTCGTCGGTGGAGTCGATTCCCTTTACCTTAAGGGCGAAGTCATCGGGCCGGCTGCTCTGCCTCAGGGCTTCATCGTATGTAATCAATTCCTTCTGAAAGAGGAACATGAGGGCCTGGTCAAAAGTCTGCATGCCGTACTGTGTGTATCCTGCGGCAATAACCTCGTTCAGTTCATGTGTGCGATCCTTGTCAACAATGCACTCCTTGACCCGGTTCGTAACTTTCAATACCTCCACCGCCGGCACCCTCCCCTTCCCATCGGATTTGGGAACCAACCTCATGGAAACGATCCCCTGCAGAACACTTGCCAGCTGGAGCCTGATCTGCTTCTGTTGGTAGGGCGGGAAGACGGATATGATCCTGTTGACCGTCTCGGTGGCATCCACTGTATGCACAGTGCTGAGAACCAGATGTCCAGTTTCAGCCGCAATGAGAGAGGTTTCGATGGTCTCGAAATCCCTCATCTCACCAACGAGGATCACATCGGGGTCCTGCCTGAGGGCGCTCTTCAATGCAGAGCCGAAGGACAGGGTATCAGCTCCCACCTCCCGCTGGTTGATCATGCTCTTTTCATCCCTGTGGAGAAACTCTATGGGATCCTCAACGGTAACAACATGCGCGGTTCTGTTTTTATTGATGTGATCCAGCATCGCTGCCAGGGTAGTGGACTTTCCGCTTCCAGTAGTACCCGTCACCAGAATAAGACCCCTGGGCATTATAGATAGTTTCTCGAGGACCTCGGGTAGATCCAGCTCCTCTATACTGTGGATCTTCACCGGAATGAGACGGAAAACCATACCGATCGTGCCACGCTGCATGAAAATATTCACCCTGAACCGTCCCAGGCCCGGCACGCTGTAGGCAATATCCAGCTCGTTGCAGCGGCCGAACCGCTCCTTTTGCGCATCGTTCATCACGGAAAAAGCCATCCCCATAACGTCTTCCTGAGTTACCCGTCTGGTTTCCGGGAGAGAATGCAGTTTCCCATCGACCCTGAGGACTGGTGGATTTCCCACTTTTATATGGAGGTCAGAGGCCCTGTAGTTTGCAGCCGACTTCAGGAGTTCATTGATATCAAGTTCAGCCTGTTCGCTCATGTCTCCTCCCCCTCAACGATCTCTTCAAGGGGCGGTAAACCGGATTCTGCCCTCAGCTTTACTTCCAACTCCTCCATTACCTCCGGATGCTCCCTGAGGAACCCCTTCGCGTTCTCCCGCCCCTGGCCGATCCTGTCATCACCGTAGGAGTACCAGGCGCCGCTGCGCACTACCATACCGGAATCAACGGCCATATCCAGGATGGTTCCCTCTTTGGAGATCCCCTCTCCGTTTATCATATCGAACTCAGCCTGACGGAAAGGAGGCGCCATCTTGTTCTTGACAACCTTGACCCTTACCCTGCTTCCAATTGCTGTGTCGCCGTCCTTGAGGGTCCCTATCCGCCTGATATCCAGCCGTATGGAGGAGTAGAACTTCAAGGCATTACCACCCGTTGTCGTCTCGGGGTTGCCGAACATCACCCCTATCTTCATCCTTATCTGGTTTATGAAGATGAGGGACGTTTTGGTCTTGCTCACTGCCCCTGTAAGCTTCCTGAGAGCCTGAGACATCAGCCTGGCCTGAAGTCCCATGTGGGAGTCGCCCATTTCCCCTTCGATCTCGGCCCTGGGCACAAGGGCAGCTACCGAATCCACTACGATAATATCTATAGCTCCGCTTCTGACAAGCATCTCGGTGATCTCCAACGCCTGTTCACCTGTATCGGGCTGGGAGACTAAAAGGTCATCTGTTTTTACACCAAGTTTTCTTGCGTACCCTACATCAAGGGCGTGCTCAGCGTCGATAAACGCGGCAACCCCTCCTATTTTCTGGGCTTCGGCTATAATATGAAGGGTAAGAGTAGTCTTTCCCGATGATTCCGGACCGTAGATCTCGGTAACTCTGCCCCTCGGGATCCCACCGACGCCAAGAGCCGCGTCCAGAGGAAGCGCGCCTGAGGGGATAACAGGCACTTCCGGAAGAGCATCATCCGCTCCCAGCCGCATGATCGACCCCTTCCCGAACTGCTTCTCAATCTGCCCTACAGCGGCCGCTATTGCCTTTTCTCTGTCATTACTTTTCGCCATTTTTCCTACCTCCCGGCATGTCCGGGTCTAATGGTATCAATAACCACAAAATTATAGCAAAACCCGTTCCAGAATACCATGTTGCTGTAAATTGCAGTTAAAAGTTGAAAGTTGAAAGTTGAAAGTTAAGGGCTATATGTGAATAAAAATAATGAAACCAACAACAAACAACTCTAACGTCCAATGTTCTAGCCCAAATCTCCAATTTCTAATTTCCAATGTTTAATATTCTAATTTCTAATGTTCTAATGCTCTAAATTGACCTTCAACCTTTAACTTTCAACTTTCAACTTTCAACTTGATTTGCGGCCGAGCGGAAAATCCCTCACCACCTCGTAACGGGCGCCGCCGGGCCCCAGGAAGCTGCGGTAAATAACCAGGTTATTGACAGACTGCTTCCCCCAGAGAGTGTCGTTCATGGTCCCAATCTCTTTTTCGAGCTTCCCGATATTGATATTTCCCTTTACCCTCCCGAGGGTCACATGAGGGAAGAACTTCCTCTTTTCCTTCGCCCAACCCAGGGAAACAACGGCTTCCTCCACTAATCTGTAAAGCCTGGAGAGTGTTCCCGTCTGCTCCTCAACGCCCACCCATACCACACGAGGCCTGGAGAGATGGGGGAAAGCACCCATCCCCTCCACAACAATATCGAAGGGATAGACCTTCCTGGACACTGCTTTCAGTGATTCTGTCAGGTCCTTCAGTTTATCCTCAGTCGTTTCACCAAGGAATTTAAGGGTCAAGTGCAGTCCATCGTGCTTAACCCACCTTACAGGTGCCCTGGCTTCCCGCAGCCGATCCACAGCGTTTTCAAGGGAGTCTTTTATCTCCTCCTCTATGGATAGAGCGATAAACAGTCTCATATCGAATCCCCTGTTAGGAGCTTGATGAGGTTCTCCGACCGGCTCTAAGGGTAGCCAGTACAAGCTTCAGAGCCTCATCTACAGCGCTTTTTCTGACATCTTCTCTGGTGCCCTTGAAATGATAGAGCCTGGCTTCGATAGTAAAGGGTGTTATAACGGCAACATGCACCGTACCGGGCGGCTTAGCCTCGGAGCTGTCAGGGCCGGCAACTCCGGTAATGGCAACTCCAACATCCGCGCCAGTCATACCTGCCACTCCCTCTGCCATGGCAACCGCCACCTCGCTGCTGACGGCACCATGATCCCGGATAAGCTTTTCCTTAATGCCCAGCAGGGATACTTTGAGATCATCTGAATACGCTATCGCCCCTCCAGTAAAATAGGCGGAACTTCCTGGCACGGATGTGATCCTGCCGCCAAGAAGGCCACCGGTGCATGATTCAGCCACAGCCAGATTCCAGCCTTTTTCAAGGCATAAAGACTGTACTTTTTGTTCAGTTTGAACGCTCGACATCAACTCACAGGAATATTCTTTCGATCAGTCTCAACACCAACCATGAATATATTCCGGCAAACAGGTCGTCTACCATTATACCTACGCCGCCCGAAAGGGTTCTTTCAAGCTTCCTGATCGGCGGCGGCTTGGCGATATCAAAGAAACGGAAGATGAAGAATCCCAATACAATATAAACGGGATCAGCCGGCGATCCGGCCATTGTAAGCAGATAACCTGCTATTTCATCTACAATAACCGGCTTAGGATCCGTTGTGCGCGTCAGGTACTCCATCCTGGAGGCCAGAGGCACCCCCGCGATACAGATAACAGCTATACCTGCCAGGACAGTTACCGTTCCACCCCGCGCAAGATACATAAAGAGAGGCACCGCCAAAAGGGTGCCCATAGTACCTGAGGCTATTGGAAAATACCCAATACCGAAACCGGATGCCAGGAGTTTAGTAATGAAATCTTTCATATTTTTGAATCCCTTGTCAGAAGAGGTTTCACGTGGCAAGTTTAAAGTTTCAAGTACTGCCAGAGGAATCGCATACTACTTGGAACCTGGAACTAGTTCTTTATTAGTGCAACCCTTCCACAACATGTGTCCCGGCTATGCGGTCGCCAAGTCTCTCTCCCCTCTCATCTGTTATCACCAGCCATAACTCAATAGCCACTACAGGTATCCCTACAACGACCAGCAGGATCCAGCCAAGGAGAGGGATGGCTGAGAAGAGGAAAATGAAGACAAAGGGAATATTGCGGTAGATGGACGATTTCAGATCACATCCGGAACCATCAATATCAAAGACATCAAGCCCGAAGACCATTTTCCCCAGGCTCTGGCCTTTGTGAAGGCTGTCGGCAATGGCAAGGTAAACGAGCCCCAGAATAATACCTAAGGGCGGCAGGAAGAGGGATAGAGCCCAGGCTATCAGGATATCGATCACCCTCGCAAGAACCCGCTTAATCACACTGGCCTTGTGTGCTTTCGGGTCATCTACCATTTTGTTCCCTCCGCTTTGCTCAGTTCCAGGCCTCTTTTTTTAAATCCAAGGTCCAAGAACCAAGATCCAAGTTCGTAATACGTAACGCGTGATGCGTGATTAAAAGGCGTCAGGCTCTGGGTTCCAGGCTATTGGCTGTACGCTGTATGCCAAACCACAATCCAGACTCCAAAACCATCAGCATCATATCCATATTGTTTAACAGGGATGAAGGGGATGAATGGGATGGTTAAAAATCAAACCCATATACCCTTAGACCCTGTTTCCTTTAGTGTCTTATCCCCTGTATCCCCTTTATCCCTGAAAAAACCTGTCACATCCCTGTTAAAAGAATCGCCTGTCCTTATTTAGCTTTTGGCCTGTCCACAGCTTATAGCTTACCGCCTACAGCCTATAGCCTGGTTCCCCCAATTTCCACTTTCCAATGCTCTAAACCAACTTTTAACTTTCAACTTTCAACTTTGAACTTTTTTTAACGGCTTTTCCCCGGATGAAAAAGACAAACGCCATCGCTGGCCTCCTGCTTGCTTCGCTCATGGCAAACTGAACGCCCTCAAGGGTCCATCCCTCTAATACCCATTTGTTCACGATTTTTTCAAGCTCTTCTGAAGTGACGATCTGAGTTTCCACGACTTTATATTTCAGGCTCAAATCCTCTCCTCCTTGAGAGCCCGGCCCATGAGATCCCCGAGGGCCCTTCTTGGATCCTTGCCCCTGTAAAGGACCGAGTATACTTCTTCCGTTATGGGCATCTCAACTTTTTCGCGTCTTGCGAGCCCCCGGGCAGATCGGGTCGTCTTGACACCTTCGGCCACCATAGGGGTTGAGTCAGTGATCTCATCAAGAGTCTCACCCGAACCCAGGCCCAGACCCAATGTCCGGTTCCTTGAAAGATCCCCGGTACAGGTCAGGACCAGGTCGCCCACACCTGCCAGGCCCTGGAAGGTGAAAGGGTCGCTTCCCAGAGCCTGGCCCAGTCGAGCTATTTCAGCCAGCCCTCTCGTGATGAGGGCCGCCCTCGCATTGTGACCCAGTTCCAGACCATCACTGATACCCACAGCTATAGCTATGACATTTTTTAGCGCACCCGCGATCTCAACACCCATAACATCGCTATTAGTGTACAGCCTGAAGGCATCAGAGTTCAGTGTACGCTGTACCTTACTCGCAATTTCGATATTTTCACTGGCCACAACTGATGCAGCGGGCAGGCCCCTTGATATTTCCCTTGCAAAGTTGGGCCCCGATAGCGTCACACGCCTTGCCAGGATACCTTCACCGATAGTATCTGAGAGAATACCCGATGATGTGAGCAGGGTCTTCTCCTCGATCCCCTTCGTGGCGTTAACCACTATGGCATCAACAGGCAGGTATTTGTGCGCTTGATCCCAGACCTCCCTCAATACGTGGGACGGAACAACAGACAGTACCAGTCCCGCTCCCGTCAGGCATCTCTCGAAACTGTTGGTAGGAACTATGTTGGCAGGAAGTTCAACTCCGGGAAGATAAACGTCATTTTCCTTCTTTTCCAACATTCTGAGGGCAAGGTCCTCTTCGTATACCCAGAGGTTGACGGGCAGATCAAGACCAGCACAGTGAACCGCCAGGGCAGTTCCCCAACTGCCGGCACCAAGGACTGCTATTCTGGATGGAGTGAAATCCAAATCACACCCTGACAGATTGTCAGCCGAAAAAGATCTCGGCAATGGAGTAAAGCTCGGAGTCGACTGTCTTTAATTCAGCGACAGCTTCTTTGAGAGTAACTGAATCGATCCTGCCGTCTACAAGAGCTGTCATTAAACCGAATTTTCCCTCATGTACCAGATCGTGGGCCTTCACGCCGAACCTGGTTGCAAGAATCCGGTCGTGTGCCGTGGGTGAGCCTCCTCTCTGAACATGACCGAGGACCGTTACGCGCGTTTCAAAACCGGTTCTGTCTTCGATCTCCTTGCCCAGGAACTGGCCTATCCCGCCAAGCCGCACATGCCCGAAGGCATCAACTTCCTCACTTTGGACAGCCAGACTTCCCTCATCATCGGGATCAAGCCGGGCTCCTTCAGCCACTACCACGATGGAGAAATTCTTGCCCCTGGAGTGGCGTTTGATGATGACATCCGCCACCTCATCCAGATGGAAGGGTCTTTCCGGAATAAGTATAAGATCGGCGCCTCCGGCAAGTCCGCTGTGTACGGCTATCCATCCCGTATGCCGCCCCATGACCTCGACAACCATGACCCTGTCATGCGATTCCGCAGTAGTGTGGAGGCGGTCGATGGCCTCAGTGGCTATAGTCACAGCTGTGTCGAAACCGAATGTATAGTCGGTACCCGAAAGATCGTTGTCGATAGTCTTGGGGACACCCACAACCGGCAGCTCCATCTCGTACAGTTTCAGGGCAACACCCAGGGTATCCTCGCCTCCTACTGCAATCAGTGCATCCAGACCAAGGTAACCAAACGTTTTTTTCACCTTTTCGGCGCCCCCCTCTTCCATGAAGGGATTCGTCCTGGATGTATGCAAAATGGTACCACCCTTGTGAAGAAGACCTGTAACGGCTCTGAGGGTAAGCTCCTCCTGCTCTCCGGTAATCATACCCCTCCAGCCATGGAGGATTCCCACAATAGCGTCGCCTTCCTGAATGCCCTTTCTCGTAACTGCTCTGATCACTGCGTTCAGGCCTGGACAATCGCCGCCACCCGTTAGAATTCCAACTCTCATATGATCATCCTCCGAAATAGTATAGAGAAAATAATAATTTACTAAAAAGTATCAGAACCGCCCTTTCGCTGTCAAACTTCCAGGCCGGGATATTACTGAAAAATACTTTTTTCGTTGGACTATAAGCGAACACATAATTTATCATGACATTCCATAAAGTACCTTATCCGGATGATTTAAATTCAGGATTTTTTACCATACAGCAATGAAAAGTGGAAAGCTCTACATAGTTGCCACACCCATAGGCAACCTGAAGGATATCTCGGTCAGAGCCAAAAAGATTCTGAGCACCGTCAGCATGATCGCAGCGGAGGACACCCGCCGTACAAAGAAGCTCCTGTCCGCTACAGGGATCAGCAAAAGGACTATAAGTTACAGGGAGCAGGTAAGGGAAAAAGCTTCGGCGCAGATAATCTTCGAACTGGAAAAAGGAGGGGATGTTGCTCTTGTCACGGATGCCGGCACCCCGGGGCTTTCAGATCCAGGGTATTTTCTCGTAAAGCAAGCCGCAAGAAATGATATTACGATTGTACCCATACCCGGTCCGAGCGCATTGGCCGCCGCTATCAGCGCATCGGGGATATCCATGGACAGCTTTGTCTTCGTGGGATTTCTACCCACCCGTTCTCCCGCTCGCTGCAGGAGACTCGAAGAACTGGGAGTCACGGGATATCCCCTGGCTTTTTATGAATCTCCCCGAAGACTTCTTGCCACCCTTTCGGATATCGAAGAGGTCATCGGCAACAGGTATGCGGTTGTGGCAAGGGAGCTTACAAAGATCCACGAGGAGTTCATAAGGGGAAGCGTTAGGGAAGTAGCGGACAAACTTAAGGAAAGGGTCATAAAGGGCGAGGTCACTCTCCTCGTGGAGGGCGGCGATGCCAGACCCGTGTCACTTGAACTTGATAAAGCTGTCGGTGAAATGAGAAGTGCCGGTCTTTCCGCATCGAAAACAGCATCTATACTTGCAAACCTGACGGGTGAGTCCAGGCGGAAGATCTATGATATCGCCAAGGAAAAGAAAGGTAGTAAGGGAGGCAATGGAGATGGATGAAAAACAGATCATGAAGCTCATAGAGGAGTATGTAGTGGACGGGGAACTTTCCTGCGGCGACGCCCACAAGATCTCCGAGGCCAACGGCATCGCTCTGCCCCTCATTGGCAGGATCTGCAATGAGTCGAGGGTGAAGATTAAAATCACGAAATGCCTTCTTGGATGTTTCTGACCACAGAGTCACAGAGAACACAGAGAAGAGCTTTGAGCTTGGGTTTTCACCACGGAGGCACGGAGAGCACGGAGAAAGAAAAAAGCCGGGAATAGGGGTCATCTGGAGAGATAAGAGCTTTAACGCAGAAGGCCGCTGGCCGCCCATTCGGGCGGACCGCAGGGGGCCGCAGTGTAAAATCATTGTTTTGGGTTTACTAGAAATAAGAAACC
>JBGMRC010000020.1:0-14636 GCA_048061075.1 bacterium
GGTACTCTTCCTCAACTTCCTGGTCGGGTCTCCGGGTCTGCGCAAGAAGTATGTCCTTTAGCGTGTCGGTTTCCTGAGCCGCTACTTTATCGGCAACTTCTTCTACGGCGGCCGGTTTCAGGCTGACGGCGGTCTCTGCCGGGGCAGATGCGGCTTTTTCCTTTTCCGAACCCCTCGATGATCCTGCTGCCGCTGCGGCAGCAGAGGTTTTTTTCTTTTGGGTTTTCTTTTTACCGGCCCTGGAGGCGTCTTTTTTCTTTTTCGCCTTTTTTCTGATCTCCACAAGGTCCATATCTCTAACTCCCCCGGGGCTTGCTAAAGGATGCCACAAGGTCAAGGTCCTGGACAACATCCATAATAATATCGGGCCCTATCTTCCCGACCTCTTTCAAAAATCCTGCCAGCAGGGCATTGGACGCAATGTTGTTGATCACCCTGGGCAATCCTGCAGAATATTCATAAACGATGTCAACCGCCTCCCCGGTGAATAAATCCTCATTTCCGCCTGCGATCGACAGACGGCAGGAAATATACTCCTCGGTATCATGGCGCCCCATTGCCGTCAGGTGGTACTGAATGCCGATTCTCTGTCTGAGCGCTGCATAAGCCGAGTTGTTGAGGCGTTTTTTTAGCTCCGGCTGCCCGATGAGTATCAGAGATATCAGATTGAGATCATCGAGCTGGTAATTCGTCAGCAAACGTATTTCCTCAAAAGTGGGCCTGGATGGTATCAACTGGGCCTCATCGATGATAATTACAGGGCAGATCCCCCCCTCGAAAAATTCGTAGATAGCTCCGTTTAACTGCTCCAGGAGCCCTGTCTTCTGATAAGCAGGCTCCTTGACTCCCATCCTCCCTGCCAGGGTTCGCAGGAACTGATTAGGCGAAAGACGCGGATTGATTATCAACACCGGATGATAATCATCACCCAGAGAATCAATAAGGATTCTGGAAAGTAGGGTTTTACCGGTACCGATCTCGCCTGTAAGAAGCGTCAATTCCCTCTCCTCGGCACCGTACTGGAGCCTGGCCAGAGCCTCTTCATGTACCGGACTGGGGTAGAGGAAGGCCGGATCAGGTGTCTTGCCGAACGGTTTTTTATCAAATCCGAAATACTCCCCGTACACAGCTACACCTTCCTGACAAGAGTGCCCAGCCGGACCGCTTCCATCATCAGACCGCCCACATCCAGGACAAGGACCGTCGACTGATCTCCCAGCTCCGCCGCGCCGGCAAGCCCCGCAACCCCGTTAAATGCTTCGCCCAGAGGCTTTATCACTACGTCCTGTTTTCCCAGCAGGTCGTCGACTAAAATACCCATAGCTCTCGTACCGATCCCTATTATAACTATATAGGGCTCAATGCTTTCCCCATCCCGCGCCGGCAGATCGAATATATTCTCCAGCCTGAAAAGGGGTATCATGGTGTCACGAACTGTTATTATCTCCCTTCCCTCGATAGTCTTGATCTGCTTTCTCGGTATCTGCAGCGTCTCCTGAACCGCTCCCATGGGAATTGCGTAGAGATTCTCACTGCTTTTGATCATAAGAGCCTGGAGAATAGCCAGGGTTATGGGCAGGGTCAGTACCATCCTGGTACCTACGTCTACGATCGTGTTCACCTCCACCGTTCCCCCTATTTCCTCCAGTTCCTTCTTCACCACATCCATGCCAACTCCGCGTCCGGAAATCTGGGATACGGTGTCTTTTGTTGAAAAACCGGGACGGAACAGAAAAGAAAGTATCTCATCCTCCGAGAGGACTTCATCGCTCTGGACAAGTCCCCTCTCCCTGGCGATGTTCATAACCTGGGCAAGGTCGATCCCTCTCCCATCATCTTCCACCTCAAGAACAACATGGCTGCCCTGCTGATAGGCAGACAATCTGACAAGCCCTTCAGCGTCCTTTCCCTTGGCCGCCCTTTCTTCAGCGGACTCGATCCCATGGTCGATGGAGTTACGGATAATATGAAGCAGAGGCGATACCATCTCTTCTATTATCATCTTGTCAAGCTCGGTTTCCCCTCCCTGGAACTCAACCCTGATATTCTTGCCGGTTTCCCGGGCAATCTTTTTTGACACGCGCTGGAGCCTGTTAAAGAGCTGACCCATGGGCACCATTCTGATGTCCATCACAGCGTCACGCAGATCCATGAGTTTACGTTCAATGAGAATGCTGCTTTTTTCTATTTCCAGGACAAGGCCGTTGATTTTCACCTCAGTACCTGTCCTCATGCGCTCGGCGATACCAGCAAGCCCGGACCGTAAAATTACCAGTTCGCCTACAAGATTCATCAGGTAGTCCAGCTTCTGGATATCCACCCGCACGGTGTTCGATACGCCCCTCACCTCTTCCTCGAAGACATCGCTCCCGCCATCCTCAATAATACTAACGGACAAAGCCGGTGCCCTGATCCCTGGTTTCATGGCTGCTTCAGGTGAGGTTCTGTATTCCACGGTTACGAGGTCGAACCCGAGGTCCGTGAACCTGCTTTTTACAGCGTTCTCCTCTTCCCTGGATGTGAAGTAAAGAAGGAAACCGATAGAGGAACCGTCCCCGCCCGGATCCGTCTGGGGCAGGGTGGTGAGAAGCTCACCCCCCTCTTTGATCAGTTCCGTTATTTCCTTTAGTTGAACATCGAAAGTATCTATCGGAAAGGCGCATTCCACCGAGTAGAACGGTGCTTTCTTGCGGATACTGTCCCGAAAGCGGTGTTCTTCGTACTCCGAAAGCACGTTGGTCATTTCCTCAGGTAAATTCAGGTAAACTGAAAGGTCCTCATCAGAGGATGATACCCCCTCTACCTCCAGATTTTCCAGTTCTTCTATAAAAGAGGCTGTATCGACGGCTGCATCGCCTTTGCCGGAGGCAACTGAACGGACTATTCTGACGATCAGCTGCACACCGCCCGAAAGGACCTCGATCACTCCCTCGTTAAGGGAAATTTTGTCCAGGCGTATTGAATCCAGAAGGCTTTCGATCTGGTGAGAGAGGCCGCTGAGATTTGTGAGGTTCAGCATCCCCGACAAACCCTTGAGTGAATGTGCATGCCTGAAAAAGGCGTTTATTATATCAGGCTTTCTGTGATCATCTGGAGACAGACCCATAAGAAGGCTGATGGACTCTTCAAGGTTTTCCAGAATGTCCTCAGCTTCAGACACAAAATCTCTGAGCGATTGATCCAATATCAGACTCCTGTAGAACCGTCAGTCCAGGAGTTGTGTTACCTGCTCCTGGAGCACTGCAGGCTCGAAAGGTTTTACAATATACCTGTCCGCGCCCAGTGCAAGACCTCTCTGTCTGTCTACATCCCTTCCCTCGGTAGTTACGATTATGATTGGAATGTGTTTATAATTTTCACTCCCCTTCGCGAAGCGGACCAGTTCAAGACCGTTTATATCGGGCATATTTATATCCGTAATGATAAGGTCGGGAGTATTCTCCGGCAGTTTTCTCAAGGCCTCGAAACCGCTTTCCGCTTCAACGACCCTTATATGGGATAGATCCTCCAGAGAGGAGACAATAAGTGATCTCGTTATGGGGGAATCTTCTACAACAAGAATTGTCTTTCTCATGGAGAAGCTCCTAGCCACGGTCTTTGAGCTTCATCTCAAGAAAAGCCCTGTCGAGGGCAAGACCGGTATGACTCAGGAAGATATCCAGGCTCTGCGTGGGTTCGATGCCCTGCCTTTCCGGGAGATCATCACAGTAAAGGACAACAGCTGTTTTACCCATGCTTATGATCGGTCCTATGTACAACTCACCCGGGATCTCCCCTCCAAGAGACTGGAGGAGAACATCCAGTATCTCATCATCGTCAGGTGAGCTGCGGTAACTCTGATGATTCTCTATGACCCAGCCGAAAATCGATTCTGCCGCTCTGGAAAGGGTCAGGGAGCGAACCATTTTATCGGGGTCAAGTGCGCCGCCAAGAGCCACGCCAAACTGTCCGAGACCCCTCATGTCTTCCCGTCTGACAAGGAACAGGACTGCTCTTGAGGCGAACTCGGACGCAAACCTCAGCGCCAGCAGCGTGATCTCCCCACTTATATCCTGCCGGTTGAGTTCGGCGACAAAGGAGCTTAATTTTGCCATGTGCGGGTCTACCGGTTCACTCGGCTCCTGGACATCCGGTTCGACCCAGGTATCCAGAGGCAGATCCATGCTCTCCAGATCATCCGACAGCTCTCTTTCCAGGTCGTAATATTCCTCCTGATCCTCCTCAGTCTTTTTCTCGATAAATTCGGTGATCCTCTCGATCAGCCTCTTGAACTCCTCCTGATATGGATCAGGGTCGTCATCTGAAGTGTCCTCAGCAGCAAGGGGAGGGAGTAACAGGAGGTTCACGAATTCCAGATCAACCAACTTGTCACGCAGGCTCTCGACATTTTCCTCAAAAGCGACAACATAAGCAGGCAGATTAATACCAAGATCCCAGAGAGTTGATAGGATATCGAGCCCTCCGAGCTGAACACCATCCGCTATTCCCTTTGCCATCATATCCAGAATAAGATACGGGAAGATCCTGTGAGTCCTCAATTCCTGTATCCGTACCAGCGTGGATACGGCATCATCAAAATGCAGAAGATTGATATCGGATTCACCAAGGGCGTGGGTGATACCGTTTTGCAGTACCGGATCCTCTGTCACGAGGATAATGACCCTGGCTATTCTCTCCGGCATTGGAGACAGGGATTCAGGCATCTCGAAGGACTGAAGTTCTGCCGCAGCAGTTTCTGCATCATCGACCAGGATATCCGCCCGTCCCGAGAGATCCATTGCATCTGAAGTCAACCCTCCGGCACGGGCCTGATCCCTGCGCAGTTCATCCTTTATCCTGGCGCCCTCCATCACGATAAATTGAGAGCTAATTCCGTTATCCAGAAACAGGGGGGCCATACGCATGAAAAGGGGATTTTCGTCATTGTTCTCCACCAGTTGGAAGCTGAAGGTTCCCTCCTCCCACATGAAGAAGGCATAGAGTGTCTCCTCCACCTTTTTTCTGAGGGCTTTCTGAAACGCATCAGGGGTGACTTCCAGCCCATCAAAAAGAATGGTCTTGAGTTCGTCGGGTGAAGACACCTTCTCCAGGCTATCCTTTATATTCTCGATCTGGTTACGATCCACCAGCTCGTGGGAAACCAGGAGGCTCAGGACATCTTCCTGTTCAATCGAGCAGCTTGCAAGGATGATCGTGCCATCCCTGATAAATACATTGCCCACTCCTTCAGGCCCGTCGATGCGAAGGAGCCCGGACCTTCGGGAAAGGCTGACTATCTGGAGGATCTCTCCAAGAGAAAGATCTTCAAGCTTCCCCACAAGGCTCATTGTGGGATCGATAATCTGCCCGCTGCTTTCTACGGGATTGTTTGCATCCCCTTCGCTCACTTTCCCTCCAGAAGCCTGTCCGCAAGAGGCTGGGGCAGACCCATCTCACTCATCTTTTCGTGGGTTTTACCAACGTCATACGTGACACGGACAATGGAAAACTCGGACTTCTCTATGTCGAGCAACCCGAAACAGGCTGCAGGATTGCCGTCCCTTGGCTGCCCTACGCTTCCCACGTTAATAAGATATCTGCTGTCTTCCTCCAGGGATAGACTATCTCCCGGGACGACCGAAACAGCTCCGTCCTGGTCCATCCTGACAACCACCGGCTGATGGGAGTGGCCCACGAAGCAGAGTTCCCCTTCGAAATAGGAAAAATTCATCTCGGCGTCCCACAGGGTGAAGATATAACCCCATTCTCCCGGCAAGCTGGGATTGGCATGAACAACCGTAATGCCGTTCCTGGTCTCGGTCAGGGGAAGATCGGAAAGGTACCGGGCCTCCTCCTCCCCAAGATGCTCGGCATTCCACTGTATCGCCTCACGAGCGTACAGATTGAAGGAATCAGGCTCCATAAGGCCCACTGCCGCAAAATCGTGATTTCCGGCAACCGCCAGATCGGCATTCTCGGCAACCCATTGGGTACAGGGGTCAGGATCCGCACCGTAACCCACAGCATCTCCGGCGAAATAGATCTCATCTACCGACAGGTTCACAAGTTCCTCTGCAACCGCCTCCATGGCCTCCAGGTTTGAATGTATGTCCGAAATGATGGCAATTTTCATATCTGGTTCTGCCTGGAAGTTATCCCGGCCCTACCGTTGGATCCACCTCCGAGTCCTTGATTCTATCACCGAGAACTGTAAGGATCTCAGGGGAGTCCACATAAAGAAACAGTTTCCGGCCGGACGCGTTTCCCGTACTTGAAAATGCCGATATAAGATCCTCGTCGATATTCCTGTCGTAGTCGCCGTTGACTGGAAAGGCTTCAATGGCCAGCTTCTCGGCACCGATCCCGGCAGCCGAGGAGAACCCCAATGTGTAGGCCTCTTTCCTCATTTCTCTATTGAATTTATCCGTTGATCCCAGACCCACGAGAAGAACCTGCGACGCTGATATCTTGCCCTGTGTGGCCATGAGCGTCACAGTACCGAACTGGAGCAGGTCAGGCCTTTTCTTCCAGAGGTTACTGATGGACGCGTTCAGTACCCAGTCGAGCTGCCCCAGAAAACCGGTGAGGGGGCATATATCCTCGAAGTGCCCCAGCATCAGGGCATCACCGTCGAACTTCATGGGATCCGAACCTCTAAGATGCAGTTTCATTAAACATCCCTTCCGATGTTGACCCTTATCCTGTCCAGGACGCCGTTTACAAATATGCCGGAATCCTCTCCACCGAAACTCTTGGCAAGCTCTATGGCTTCATTAATGATCACTTTCGCGGGAGTCTTTTCGTGCTCCGTCATCTCGTAAGCCGCGAGCCTCAAAACGTTTCGATCCACAACCGCTATCCGCGAGAGCTCCCATTTGATGGCGGCATCCGCTATCAGTAAATCCAGCTCGTTCATCTTCTCCCTTGTGCCTTCTACAAGATCCCTGACGAACTCCCTCTCTCCATCCGCCAGTTCCCGCCAGTGCAAATTTTCCTCAAGCACAGGACCCACTGGACCGGGATTTATATCCAGCCCATACAGGATCTGGATCGCCATTCCCCGTGCACTACGACGGCTGCCCATCTTCTCATTCCAGACCTATATTTCACGAAGCAGGTTTGCCATCTCAATTGCGCTTGCCGCCGCCTCAAATCCCTTGTTGCCCGTCTTGGCTCCAGCCCTGTCGATGGCCTGTTCGAGACTGTCGGCCATAATAACGCCGAAGGTCACCGGCAGCCCGCTCTCCAGGGTGATCTGGGCGATCCCTTTGGTAACCTCGGAAGCAATGTAGTCGAAATGAGGAGTCTGCCCCCTGATCAGGGCTCCAAGACAGACTATGGCGTCTACTTCTCCAGATCTCGCTATCTTCTGGGCTGTCAGAGGAAGCTCGAAGGATCCGGGAACACGATAGACCGAGATGCCTGCCTCCTCGGCACCATGCCGCACCAGGCAGTCAAGAGCGCCCTCAATGAGCTTTCCGGTGATGAAATCGTTGAACCGGGAAGCAACAACGGCAACCTTCAGGCCGGTCGCGTCCAGTTTGCCCTCAATCGTTCTGTACTGTGACATTTTCTCTCCCTCGCCTTGACTAGTTCCAAGTTTCATGTTTCAAGTTCCAAGTCATAAATGAGATTTATTATCCAACTTGGAACGTGAAACTTGAAACCTGAAACCAGGTCTTATATTTTACCTAAAAGGTGTCCCAGCTTGTCCCGTTTGGTCTTCAGGTATCTGATATTTTCCTCCCTGGCCTTGACCTCTATGGGGACCCTCTCCTGAACCGACAGGCCGTAACCTTCAAGGCCCACAATTTTCTTTGGATTATTCGTCAGCAGCCGGATCTTTCCTACGTCCAGGTTCACCAGGATCTGGGCGCCGATCCCGTAATCCCGCAAGTCAGGGCCAAAACCCAGCTCCAGATTGGCTTCAACGGTATCCTTCCCCTCGTCCTGGATCTGATAGGCCTTCAGCTTGTTCGCCAGACCAATACCTCTGCCCTCCTGGCTCATGTAGAGGAATACGCCCTTCCCTTCGGCCTGGATCATCTTTAGGGAATTTTCCATCTGCTCTCCGCAGTCACAACGGTGGGAGTGAAACACATCGCCGGTCAGGCATTCGGAATGCACTCTGACCATTGTGGGGGTTTCCCTGTCTATGTCCCCAACCACCAGCGCAACGTGCTCCTGTCCGTCTATATCGTTTTTGAAGGCGATCGCTGTGAACTCGCCGAAGCGTGTAGGCAGCTCCGTAGTTGCCGCCCTCACCACAAGACACTCGTTTTTCATCCTGTACTTGACGACATCGGCAATCGTAACGATCTTCAGGCCGAACCGGTCCGCCACCTCCATCAACTGAGGCAGGCGAGCCATCGTTCCATCTTCATTCATTATCTCGCATATAACACCGAAGGGCTTCAGTCCGGCTGCCCTGGCGAGATCAACTGATCCTTCCGTCTGTCCTGCCCGCACGAGCACTCCGCCCTTCCGTGCCCTGATCGGAAAGAGGTGTCCGGGCCGGACAAGATCCTCCGGCCTGCATTCATCATCGATGGCAGTCAGGATCGTTTTCGCCCTGTCGGCCACGGAGATCCCGGTTGTGACGCCTTTCCTCGCCTCGATGGAGACTGTAAAGGCGGTTCCGTATTTAGCGGTGTTGTCGTTGACCATCTGATGCAGCTGGAGTGAATCGCACTTGTCCTCCGTGAGTGACAGACAGATAAGGCCCCTTCCGTAAAGTGCCATAAAATTGACTATTTCGGGAGTTACCTTCTCAGCAGCGACCATGAAGTCACCTTCGTTCTCCCGGTCTTCGTCATCCACCAGAATGATGATCTTGCCCTCCCGCAGATCCTCAAGAGCGTTTTCTACGGATGAAACAGGCATATTATCCTCCCTGACTCGGGATGAAACCCGAATTTATGAGCTTTTCCATTGTGATCCCCTCCTCGCCTTTCTGTGCGAAAAGGGCCTCTAGCGACATCCTTACGTACTTCAGGATAAGGTCGGGTTCCAAGTTAACAGAGTCCCCAACCGTTTTCAATCTCAAGGTCGTATTTTCATGGGTCTCCGGTATTATCGACACACTGAAACTATCGCCATGGTGATCGGCTACCGTCAAACTGACACCGTCAACAGCCACCGATCCTTTCGGGACAACATATTGCGTAAAACTCTCAGGAAAAGAAAACCTTAAGATATATCCCTCACCCGTTCGCTGTACAGAGTAAACCGAACCCACTGCCTCGACGTGCCCCGGCATGAAGTGTCCGCCGATCCTGCCTCCGACAGCGAGGGCCCTTTCCAGGTTGACCTCACTTCCGCTGCGGATCTCCGCCAGTGTCGAAACCTCCAGAGTCTCAGTGGATACAAAACAATCGAAGTATCCATTTGCAAGCTCCTCCACGGTCAGGCATACACCGTCAACGGCGATACTGTCCCCCTGTTTCGTGCCGCCGAGAACCACTTTCGCCGCGACTCTCAACCGCAAGCCGCCACCGGCCGGCACAATGGATTCTATTTTCCCGATCTCTTCGACAATACCGGTGAACATTTTTGTCCGATTCCTTCCTTCAATATTTTAACCACTCTCTTTGCAATGCGCTCTAATTTATCCCGATACCTGCGTCCCAGGTCCCATGACCCATGTCCCATGTAGATATTGATTTCAAACCTGGGTCCTGGGTCCTGGGTCGTGGGACTCATACAGGCATAGGCCGATCAAACTTTATCCGCCACCAGCCTCAGGTCCCCTCCCGATCTCTTCCAGCGTACAGGGCGGAAGCCAGGCGCATTCTTGAGGTTGTCCAGCATCAGGTCGCCTATGGATGGTACAGCGTCACCACCGAGAAGGCTCGGGGCAAAGAAGATCTCCAGCCTTCTCACCGCGCCCTCACCCACAAACCAGGCGGCAGTCCGGGATCCTCCTTCGACCAGGAGGTGGATAACACCGTTTTCCAGAAGGGCCCCGCAAATATCCTGCCATGAGAAAAAACCATCCCGCAGAGGCAGTTTGATGAACCTGACGCCGTTCTCCCGAAAAGGTTCTGTTACGCTATCTGCGACCGACTTGCCCACAATTAGCAGTGTTTTCCTGTCTTCGGCCTCTCCTACCAGTTTGGCCTCCAGGGGAGTTTTGAGCGCCGGGTCAAGAACAATTCTCACGGGCTGAACCTTTGCTCCGACACCCCGGGCGGTCAGGTGGGGATCATCGGCAAGTACAGTACCCGCTCCCACCAGGATCCCGTCAACCTGCGCCCGCAGGTGGTGAACGGCTCTCCGGGACACCTCACCTGTGATCCACCTGGAGTGGCCCGAAGAGGTGGCGATCCTGCCATCAAGACTCGATGCCAGTTTCAGGGTTACATAGGGCCTGCCGGTAGCGGCAAAGTAAAGATATGCCCTGTTCAGCTCCAGCGCTTTGGCCTCGCCCACCCCCGTTACCACCTCAACACCCTTGCTGCGGAGCGCTTCGATCCCTTTCCCGGAAACATTCGGGTTCGTATCAAAGCACGCTACAACCACCCGCTTCACCCCAACACCGGTGATCGCGTCGGTGCAGGGTGGGGTTCTGCCAAAGTGGCAGCATGGCTCCAGGTTAACGTACATAGTAGAGCCGGCAGCCTCATATCCCGCGTCCTCGATTGCCAGGATCTCGGCATGGAGCTTACCGGGTGAGGAGTGCCATCCCTCACCAATTATCCTGCCTTCCTTGACAAGCACCGCTCCAACCATGGGGTTGGGGTGGGTTGATCCGCGCCCTTTCCCAGCCAGATGGACAGCCCTCGTCATGGCTTTCCCGTCGTCAATTCCCACTCACTTTGCCCTCGGAATAAAGAAATGCCCGAATAAATCCGTCAATATCTCCGTCCAGAACCGCGTCCACATTACCTGATTCGAAACCTGTCCTGTGATCCTTTACCATCCTGTACGGCTGCATCACGTAGCTGCGGATCTGACTGCCCCAGGCGATCTCTTTTTTTTCAGGCTGAGTCTTCGCTATTTCCTCCATCTTCTCTCTTTTTCTCAGCTCGTACAGCCTTGCCCGAAGAATACGCATAGCCGTTGCCCTGTTCTTGTGCTGGGACCTCTCGTTCTGGCAGGTCACGACAATACTTGTAGGAATGTGGGTGATCCGAACCGCTGAATCCGTCACGTTCACATGCTGGCCACCGGCGCCACTGGAACGGAAGGTGTCTATCCTGAGGTCCTTTTCCTCTATCTCGACTTCAACGTCTTTTTCTACTTCGGGATATGCGAACAGGGAGGCGAAAGATGTATGTCTTCTGCTGCTCGCATCGTAAGGCGAGATGCGTACCAGCCGGTGAACGCCACTTTCCGCCTTCAGGTATCCGTAGGCATATTCACCTTCGACCGCAAAGGTAGCGCTCTTTATTCCGGCTTCCTCAGCAAGCTGAAAATCCAGCATCTCTGTAACAAAACCCCTGCGTTCCGCCCAACGCAGATACATCCTGAGGAGGATCTGGGCCCAGTCCTGTGATTCGACACCGCCCGCGCCGGGATTGATCGAGACCAGGGCGTTCCTTGAGTCAGCTTCATCACCCAGAAGGGATTTGATCTCCAGTTCTGAAAGAGCTTTTTCCATCTCTTCCAGCTGAGAGATGGATTCATTCAGCAGATCAGTGCCTTCCTTTTCATCAGCTTCATCGATAAGTTCGGCAGCTGCGTTCAGATCGGATATCATCTCCTGTATCCGGCTGAATGCACGAACCTCGTTCTTTAAGCGCGCAAGCTCCCTGCCCTTGGCCTGGGCTTTTTCCTGGTCGACCCAGAAATCAGGTGCTAAAGCTGCTTGCTCCAGCTTCTTTATCCGCTCCGTTTTCCCCTCGAGGTCAAAGATGCCTCCCGAGCGTGACGAGTTTTTCCTCAGCTACCAATACAGCTTGTTTGAACTGTTCCAGGTTGTCCATCAGCACATCCTCCGGGGCGTCATCCATATTTTGTTTGAAATCGTTTTGCCAATTTCCTAAAAACAGCAAATAATATCACAATTACAGATAGATAGACAATCAGGTTACCCCACCTGGTATAGAAAGTCGGTTCTGTGCGGGTTTGAACTTCGGCAACTATATACCCCTTCTCAAAGAGCTCTATCCGCTTTATCTGCTTTCCCTTCCTGTCCACTATCGCCGATATTCCGGTATTGGCCGCTCTGACCACCGGAACCCCGTTCTCGGCGGCACGAAGCGATGCCATTGCCAGGTGCTGATAAGGACCCCATGATCTACCGAACCATGCGTCATTGGTAATATTCAGAATGATATCCGCGCCGTCGGCCACCTCTCTTCTGGAAAGGCTGGGAATGGACACCTCGTAGCAGATGAGCACCCCGGATCTCACCGGCGTATCGAAAGGCACAGTCCACCGTCCCGCGGTAAATTCACCCACTCCAGGCACGATCTTGTCCACGAAGGGCAGGAGGCTCTTGAACGGCACATACTCGCCGAAGGGAACCAGCCTTATTTTATCGTAGCGCCCTTCCTGCCCTGTTGGGGATAAATAGTACGCCCTGTTGTAAAGGACGAGCTCCTGTCCAATAATATCAAAGGCGGGGCTTCCAAACACCAGATGTACACCTTCATCCCTGGCGAGGTCCCGAAGCCGGTCAGCAAGCTCAGGCTCAACCTGGAAGTAAAAGGGCATGGCCGTTTCCGGCCATACAACAAGCTCGGCGCCTTCCGACACAGCCTGTCGCGTAAGGTCGATATAGGTGGATATCACCTCATCGCGGTAAGATTCTTCCCACTTCACCTCCTGCGCATAGTTTCCCTGCACTACTCCAACCACTATCTGTTCCCCGGCATCTTTTTCCCCTGCCAGGAGTGACATCAGAACCAGTCCTCCGGTCAGGGCAGCAGTAAAACCTCCCCACCCGACCGCAGCGCGGAAATCCCTTTTCATCAACGAAACAGCGATTCCGTAAATGGATGTATTTATCGCAACCACAGCAAAGGAGACTCCATATACACCACCGAAAGCGAACAGTGGAGCCACTGCCGGGTACTTCCAGAACGCCGAACCAAGAAGGAGCCAGGGGAAGGGAACCGGCACCCACGACCGCGCAAACTCCAGTGCGACCCAGGCAGAGGGATACACAAGAACACTCCAGCGGGAAGCGGGACCGGCAGCAGAAACAATCAATGCGAACAGGGCTGGATAGAGGGCGAGGATCAGACCCATGAGGCCGATCACCAGCTGGTTCAGTGGAAAGGGAATGCCGCCGAATTCGGCCAGGGTCTCTGCAAGCCAGTTGAGCGAGATGAAGAACCAGAAGAAGCCGCTTATCCAGCCGGTTAGGAAAGCCCTGGCCTTCGGCTCACCCTCGATCCCGGCGAGCAGAGGCACCAGGGCGACCAGGGAAACCATTCCCAGGTCCGGTCCGGGGAATGCAAGGACGAGCAAAAAAGAGCTCGCCAGAGCCCGGATAATTGGACCAGGCACCATGGTTTTAAGGTGCCCCGTTCTCTAACTTCCTGACACGGATCTTCGAAACACGCCTGGCATCTGCATCCTCGACGACGAATTCAAAGGCACTGAAGGTGAACTGCTCTCCTGTTACCGGCACATGTCCCAGGTGCCGGATCACGAACCCACCCAGCGTATCGTAATCCCCTTTCTCCAGAACCACGCCCGTTTCCTCCTCGAAATCATCAATGGGATACCGGGCATCGAACATTATGCTCCCGTCATCGAGCTTACGGCGGGAGACCACATCTTCCAGGTCATACTCATCCTGTATCTCACCAACTATCTCCTCTAAAATATCCTCGATCGTGATCAGTCCTGATGTCCCGCCATACTCATCTACGACAATAGCCATGTGGACCCGCTTCGTCTTGAATTCTTTCAATAATTCATTAACAGCCTTGCTCTCCGGAATAAAAAACGCCTTTCTCAGTATCGGAGGGAGGTCGATCTCCTCTGAAGTACAACCCCAGGATTTGAGCAGGTCCTTTGCATAGAGGATCCCGACAATATTATCGATATCACCATCGTATACAGGTATTCTGCTGTGTCCCGCCTCTATTATGGTCTCGAGAGCATTTTCCAGAGATGAATCCTTTTCAAGGGCGATCATCTCGGTTCGGGGCACCAGCACCTCCCTGACCTTTGTATCACCCAGATCGAGAACGGCATCGATCATAGCGTGCTCTTCCTGGTTAATAACGCCTTCCTGCTCCCCCTCATCGATAAGGCTCTGGATCTCTTCTTCCGTTACATGGCCTCTCATGACTTTCCTGAGAAGGGATTTTATCCACTGGGTTATTTTTGTCTGCATTGTATTTTTCTCAAAACGATGATGTCTGATAGATCGATTTCAGGGCCTTTTAGCGAAACCCTGGATAACCAAATGCAAATCAGGCCGGGGTTTTGGTGAATCACGAAGCGAAATACCGATTCCACCTCCTCCATCCCTGTTAGACAAACGAAAAGAAATGCTTTAACAGGGATAAATGGGATACAGGGGATAATGAATAATGGATATGCTGGTGCTGTGTTTACCCCACCCCCTTCATCCCTGTTAGAATACATCGCTCGCTATTCTTTGGCATTTGTTCTGTCCCATTGCCCATAACCCAGAGCTCAAAGCCCGTCGATACTTCATCTATAAGTATATTTATCTTCCAGCTCTTTCATGA
>JBGMRC010000021.1:0-14596 GCA_048061075.1 bacterium
TCTAATGCTCTAATTTCCAATGTCTAATGCTCTAATGTCTAATGTTCTAATGTTCTAAACCCAATTTCCCGTTGAACCTTGAACGTTATCCAAAAGATGTTATAATCACCCGATTAAACCGTTACCACTACTCACGGTTTTATGATGAAGGGGAAGATACCGGTTTGAAAGTTATATGGGCACCGTGGAGAATGGAGTATATCCTCAGAGAGAAGGAGGGGGAGTGTATATTCTGCCGGCTTCTTGACCAGGATCCATCTTCCGGGAATCACATGCTAATTAAAACGGAAAAAGCAATAGTCCTGATGAATAAGTATCCCTACAACAACGGACATATTATGGTGGCGCCCCGCAGGCACACCGCGGATTTTGATGAACTGGCGGCTGACGAGTTCATAGAGCTGATGGAGGTCTTCAGGTTCAGCCTGAAAGCCCTTCAAAAGTGCATGTCGCCGGAAGGATTCAATGCGGGCCTGAACCTGGGGCATTCCGGTGGCGCGGGAGTCGAGGACCATCTTCACTGGCATATCGTCCCGCGCTGGAAGGGAGATACTAATTACATGCCGGTCATTTCAGGAACCAGGGTGATCCCGGAGGCTATTGTGGAGACATATAATAAGCTCTTGCCCATGTTCCGGGAGTTCGGCAGTCAGGAGGGGTGAGTCAAGATGATGAAATACCTGCGAGCACTATTAATTTTCATTCTGGCCCTGGTTCTTGCAGGGTTTATACAGCAGAATTCACAGAGTGTGATCCTGAAATATTTCGGCTACAATACAGCCGCGCTGCCCCTTTCGCTATTCATGATCATTGCTTTTGCTGTGGGATACCTCCTGGCGATCCTTGTGGGGTTCACTGGTACTGTCCGGGGGAAGTTCAAACTGTTTCAGTCGGAAAAGGAAGTAAAGCGCTTAAAGAGCGAAGCAACCTCCCGAACTCCTGAAGAGGAGGATAGAAAAAGCCTTTCGACCCAGCGGCTTTCCCCTGCTACAGACTGGGAGGATTCGGATCCGGAGGGGGATGAGTAGAGTTGGATAACCCTGCCGCCGGCAAGCCGGGCCGAAGGTCCAGGGCCATGATAAGGCTGCTGCGGTTTATCCCGATCGTCATTATCCTGTCCCTTGCTCAGGCAGCATTCACCAGCTCCTCGAACGTGTATCTTGGAGAAGCGTTTTATATGTCAGGAGATCTGGCGGAGGCTGAGGAATATCTGAGCAGGGCAGCAGAAGACGGCGGACCTGGATCTGTGAGGGCACTGTACCTGCTGGGCAGAATATCTCTGCTCACTGGCGATTACCGCCAGAGCAAGGAATATTTCGAAAGATCTGAGGAAAAGCTTCCCGATAATGTCAAATGGAAGGCGATACTCGGAATCGGGGATGCTCTCTACAGCGGCGGGTACTATTCAGAGGCCACGAGAAGGTACAGGGAAGCAAAGCATGCAGGGGCACCAGAGGGCATTGTTGAGCTGAAGATCGCCCTCTGTGAGATTGCCCTGGACAGACATGACAGTGCCCTTGCCAGACTGAAGGCTGCTTTACCCGGGATACCGATATTGACAGCCTGGATCGGCAGAGAGGAAGATTTCTTTCAATCCCTGACTCTGCAGGGATTTGAGGGGAAAATTCCCGGTGAGGAGCAATTATACGTTCTTCTCGGTCCGATACCGTCCAGAAAGAAGCTTCCTTCCCGGGTCCGGGATGCTGTAGTGGATGTCCCCGGCAGCAGAGTAAAGGTCATGGGTAGAACATATTTCCGCTTCGGACCTTTCGTTGATCCGGTGGAGGGAATGCTTTTGTCGGAAAATCTCAGAAGACTGACATCCTATGAAGTGAGGATGATCAGAAAATGAAAAATGCACGGTCAAAAGGTGGTACATCCACCCCCATGATGAAACAGTACCTGTCCATCAAGGGTCAGCATCCCGATGCAATTCTCTTCTTCCGCATGGGGGATTTCTACGAGATGTTCATGGAGGACGCCGTTTGTGCGTCCGATCTGCTCAAGATCGCCCTGACCAGCAGGGATAAAGGGAAGGATGACTCCATCCCCATGTGTGGTATCCCGTACCACGCTGCACAAGGATATCTGAACAAACTCGTCCAGGCAGGACATAAGGTTGCCATATGCGAGCAGGTTGAAGACTCGAGGAAGGCCGGGGGACTTGTGAAACGGGAGGTTACCAGGGTCGTAACACCCGGTACGGCCGTGGAAGAGACCCTCCTCGATGCCACAGAGCCATCCTACCTGGCATCAATTGTTATGTCCGATGGAGAGGCCGGGCTGGCCCTGGTGGATGTATCCACCGGTGAATTCAGGGCACTGCAGCTGACTGATGGCGACGTCATGGGGGAACTTGAAACCGTTCTGGCACAGTTCTCACCAAGGGAAATTCTCCTGCCGGAAAATGCCGGCATCTTCCAGGGAAGGGGCCATATAACGAGACTGGAGGGTTACAGATTCAAGCCTGACCTTGGAGATGAGGCGCTGCGTAGTTTCTTTGGAGTCCAGACCCTGGCGGGATTCGGTATTGAGTCAATGCCCCTCGCTGTGGGTGCGGCAGGCGCGGCCCTGTCCTATCTGGAGCAGGTGCATCAATCCAGCCTGAAGCATATCAGGGGCCCGGTTCCTCTTTTTCCCGCCCAGGACCTCATTCTCGACGAAACTACGCTTACTAACCTGGAAATAACCGGACCAGTGCCGGGCGGCGAAAAAGATGGCAGCCTTTTTCATCTGATGAACGTTACGGTAACCCCCCAGGGCGCCAGGAAGCTCCGGGAGGTCCTGGTACGGCCACTCAAGGCCGTTGAGCGAATTGAAGCCCGGTTGGATCTGGTGGCCGAGATGGTCTCGGATGTTGTTCTCAGGGGAAAGATACGCAAGATCCTGAAGAAAATGTCCGATGTCCACAGGATACTGTCCAGGGTAAGCTCCAGGACCGCGTCTCCCAGGGATCTCGGATCGCTGAGAGATACACTGGAACAGATACCGGCTTTGAGTACTCTCCTGTCGGAACTTGATTCGGACCTGGGCAAGGATATCCACCAACGTCTGCACGGCCTTGAGGATCTGAGAGCGCTCCTTATCAAGGCGATCGTCGACAATCCACCCAATGTTATCAAGGACGGGGGTGTCATCAGGGAGGGTTACGACAACGAACTCGATGAACAGGTAACACTCTCTGCCGACGGGAGATCCTTTATAAGCTCTCTGGAGGCAAAGGAACGGGACCAGACTAAAATCCCTTCCCTGAAGGTGGGGTTCAACAGGGTGTTTGGCTACTACCTCGAGGTGACACACACCCATAGAGAATTGGTGCCGGACCATTACATCAGGAAGCAGACCCTTGTAAATGCTGAGAGGTTCATAACCCAGGAACTCAAAGAGATGGAGGACAGCATTCTCAGCGCTCAGGAGAGGATGCTGCGGAGGGAAAAAGAGCTATTCGAAGGAATATGCGACCAGATACTGAAGTTCATCGAAGAACTCCAGGAGACAGCTGCCGCTATTGCCGAATCGGATCTTTTTTCCACCCTCGCTGAGCTTGCCCATACCATGGGTTACAAAAGACCGGTCGTACTGGATAATGATCCGGAGAGGAGACTGGCAATATCCGCGGGAAGGCACCCTGTACTGGAACGGATAAACCTTGAAGAAAGTTTTGTTCCCAACGATTCATATCTTGACTCCTCAGACAGTCGTCTCCTAATCATAACAGGACCTAATATGGCCGGTAAGTCCACCTATATGAGACAGGTTGCGCTGATCGTTATCATGGCTCAGGCAGGCTCCTTTGTTCCAGCTGCCGAGGCGATCATAAGTCCCGTAGACAGGATCTTTACAAGAATAGGCGCTTCGGACGTCCTGACGAAGGGGCTTTCCACTTTTATGGTGGAGATGGTTGAAACGGCGGCCATTCTGAACAACGCAACACCGGACAGCCTGATAATACTGGATGAGATAGGGCGCGGGACCAGTACCTTCGATGGGATCAGTATCGCCTGGGCCATGGCTGAGTATCTACTTGAGGGTACGAGGCGGGGGTGTAGAACTATGTTCGCCACCCATTATCATGAACTGACAGAGCTTGTCCTGACTGTAGAGGGTGTACGTAACTACAATGTGGCGATAAGGGAGTGGGGCGACAAGCTGGTATTTCTGAGAAGTGTGGAAGAAGGACCGTCCGACAAGAGCTACGGCATCCAGGTCGCCAGACTTGCCGGACTTCCTGAAGAGGTCATCGCAAGAGCGAAGACGATCCTTCAGAACCTGGAGGATATGGCACTTGACAGGAAAGGCAAGCCTGTCATAGTCGCCGGTCATGGAGAGGACCAATTGCCGGCAAATGATCCAGTCCTGCCGGAGCCGCAGATGGATCTCTTTTCATCCGCGGGCAGAAAGCTTTTAGAGGAGATATCATCTGTTGACCTCGACGGTATGGCGCCCATTGAGGCCCTTAACTACCTCGCTGACCTGAAGAAAAGATATGGCGGAAATGAGGACTAACGGAACAGTACTTACCTGTATGGCATTGACCGCTCTTTTCCTGTTGGGAACTGCAAGCGAGGCAAGCTCCAAATCCTACTGCGAGAGGCTGTATGATGCGGCCAGAAGAGACTATTATGCTCTACTCAAAAGCGAACGTAAGCAGAAGTTTCATGACAGCTGGGACAAGGTCATAGGTGAATTTAAACAGATAGTGGATAAGTATCCGGGGTGTCCAAAGGCACCCGATTCGCTTTTCAATATCGGTGTGCTTTACAGGAAGCTCTACAGGAAATCCTGGATGAGAAAGGACCTGGAAAGCAGTCTTGATACCTTTCGTCGGCTCGCCGAAAGATACCCTAAGAGCAAGCTTTCGGATGATGCCCTCCTGATGGCTGCCGAGATCCAGGAGGAGAAGGGTGACAAAAAGAGCGCTTATAAGACATACGACTCCATAGTCAGATCGTACCCGAAAGGGGATATGACCGGTCAGGCGAAGAATAAGCTCAAGCAGCTTGCCAGATACGCGCCCACAAGGAAAAAACCCCCCGCAAGTTCCAGTTCGAAGAAAGTTACCATCACCAGGATCAGACAATGGTCCAATCCCGAATATTCAAGGGTAGTAGTGTACGCGACCGGGAAGGTCAGTTTCACAAAACACAAGCTGAAGAAAGACCCTGCCGCGGGCAAACCTCCCAGGCTCTACCTTGACCTGAAACGGGCAACAGTTCCAGTCAGCCTTACCGATCCCATACCGATCCGGGACGGCCTTTTGTTGCAGGCAAGGGTAGGCCAGTACAATAAGGACACCGTTCGAGTGGTCCTGGATATAGACAATATGACCGACCACAGGGTGTTCACCATGGAAAACCCCGCAAGGGTCGTTGTGGACGTGATGGGCAAGAAAGCCTCCGGGACATCCAGTGGGACCGTTTCTCCCGGGGGTGAGGGCCGAACAACAATACCGCTTGCGAAACAGCTGGGGTTGGGGGTCAGGCGGATAGTCCTGGATCCGGGACACGGGGGGAAGGACCCCGGCGCTGTGGGGAGAAGAGGGTTGAAGGAAAAAGATATAACCCTTGCGCTGTCGAAAGAAATTAAACCTCTCCTGGAGGCGAAGGGTTACGAGGTTCTGATGACGAGGACCACAGACAGATTTGTCGGGCTGGATGAGAGGACTGCCTTTGCAAACAAGAACCAGGCGGATCTTTTCGTATCGATCCATACCAACGCGAGCCGCAGCAGAAAAGCCAGGGGCATAGAGACATATTTCCTGGGGGTGGCAAGGGACCGTGAATCCTCTGAAACAGCGATGCTGGAGAACGCTATATCGGAACAGACACTTGCAGATCTTGAGCGGATACTTCTGGACCTGACGAGGACTTCTAACCTTAAGCAGTCAAGCCTGCTTGCGGAGAGCGTCCAGGACAGTCTCTACAGCGGCCTGAAGGCCAAATATTCAAATGTGAGGAACCATGGTGTTAAGCAGGCGTCGTTTTACGTGTTGATCGGGGCCCAGATGCCGGCTGTACTTGTGGAAACCTCCTTTATCACACATCCAAGGGAGGAAAAGCTCCTGGCGAGTAATTCCTACAGGGAGGTTGTTGGCCAGTCCATATACCGCGGCATTGTTCAGTACATCGAAAAGGTGCTGGCCACGGTCAGCCTGGAGGCGTCATGAGCCTTCTCTCTCTGGAACAGCTCAGTGAATTTGGCGGTACGGAGGAACTGGGCAGGCGGCTGCAGGAGGACCACCGGGGCGCGTGGAATACACTTAAAAGTGAACATGAATCCGGTCTCGACAGCCTCGAAGTTATTTCCCAGCTGACACGGCTGATGGACGAAATAGTGGATTTTGTCTATCACCAGACTGAAAAAAACCTGGGTAAGGTGGGTTTAAAGAGGGATGAAAGACTTGTCCTCATGGCATTGGGGAGTTATGGCCGAAGGGAGCTTGCCCCTCACTCGGATATAGATCTGTTATTCCTCCTGCCGGAAAAGATCACTCCCTGGGCGGAGGAGTTCACCCAGAAGGTGCTGTACACACTCTGGGACACCGGCCTCGACGTCGGCTACAGTACCAGATCCGTCAACGATTGTGTGAATCTGGCCGTCGATAACTTCGACGTCCTCACTTCCGTTCTGGACGCCCGTTTTCTCCAGGGAAACCTGGACCTGTACCAGACCCTTCAGAAAGATTTCAGACGCAAGGTTCTGACGAAAGTAGGGGACGAATTCGTAAGAAGCAAGCTCAAAGTAATGGAAGATCGTCTGAACAAACACGGCGGAACGGTCTATATCCTCGAGCCGAACCTCAAGGAGGGGATGGGGGGTTTAAGAGATATCCACACTGCGCTCTGGGTCGCCAAGGTACTTTACGGGATAGATCGGATCGACGAACTGGAGGAACTGGACCTTGTAGACAGGAGGGATCTGAGGCTCCTGAAGACGAGTCTCAATTTCCTTCAAAGGGTAAGGTGTGAGCTGCATTTCACAGCCAACGCCGCGAGGGACGTTCTCAGCATGGAACGGCAGCCGTATCTTGCGAAGCGTTTCGGATTCGAGGACCGGAGCGGGATTCCCGCGGTCGAACGCTTCATGCAGAGGTATTACACTCATGCGGGACAGGTTCACCAGATAACGGACAATATTATCAGGAGGTGCCTGGAAAAGGAGAGGAGAACGCCCAGGATCCTCATGCGGTTGAAGGAAAAGGACCTTGGCCTGGGATTCTTCTCGCGGGAGGGTTTCATCTACAGCAGGAAACCGCCGGTAGAGTTCTTCCGTGAGGATCCCGGCTGTCTTATGGACCTTTTCAAGATCTACCAGGACACAAATCTTGATCTCTCACCCGAAATGGCAGTTGCGGTAAGGCGATCTAAAAAGCTTGTGGATGATAATTTCAGGAGTGATGAACGGATACGGGGTATGTTCTTCAGCATCCTTGATGGAGACAAAAGGCTCTATGAAACATTACTCCTCATGAACGAGTTGAGATTTCTGGGAAGCTATATTCCCGAGTTTGCCGGCATCCACTGCAAGATGCAGCATGACTACTATCATACCTATACAGTTGATGAGCACAGTATCAGAGCGATCAGAGAGATTATTGAGCTGCCCGGGTCCCGGGAAACCGGGCTTGAGATCTATAGAACTGTTTACGAGGAGATCGCGGACAACAGGCAGCTCCTACTCCTGGTTATCCTTCTTCACGACGTTGGAAAGGGTGCGGGTTCCGGTCATTCGGAGAAAGGCGCCGGGATGGCGGCTGCTGCAGCCGCCAGGCTGGGTTTTCCCGACGATGACATTGATACCATAGATTTTCTGATCAGGAACCATCTGGTGATGGCCCACGTGGCACAGCGAAGAGACCTGCACGAAGAGAAGACAATAAAGGAGTTTGCCAGCCTCATGGAAACCGTAGAGAGGCTTAATTTAATGTTTCTTTTGACGATGGTGGACCTGAGGGCTGTCGGTCCGGGTGTATGGAACGAATGGAAGGGCAGCCTGATAACGGAGCTCTTCGTGGAAACAAACAGGGTTCTGGAGACAGGGGGGTTGAAGTGGGGAGATGTCCTTGACAGGATCGAAAGAACGAGGAAAAGAGTGGAGGAGAACATCGGTGACAAGCTGCCCATAGAGGACATAAGAGATGAACTGGACCGGCTCACCGAAAGGGCATACCTTGTTTTCAGACCTCGAAAGCTCTCGCGCCTTATTGCAATGCATCTGGAAATGGGAGAGCAGGTGGTTGTATCCGCATGGCACCAGCCCAGAGGCGGCGGATATACGGAGCTCTACGTGGTTGCCAACGACCATCCAGGGCTGTTTTCCAAGATCGCCGGCGTTCTTGCCGCCAACAACGTCAACATTCTGGGTGCCCAGATCCTGACCAGGACCGATGGTACAGTCTTCGATATACTCCAGGTGACGGACAGCGTAATGCAGCCGATAACGGATTCTGTTAAATTTCGTCTCGTCAGTAGAGAGTTTGAGAAGGTTTTAAAGGGTGATCTCACCGTCGAAGATCTGATCCACACGAGAAAGCCATCCTTACCACTTGCCAGGAAAAAAGCAGTGGTCGTTGAAGTGGAGGCGCCTACCAGAATAGATATCGATAACGAGGTATCGGATAACTACACCGTTGTCGATATATACACAAAGGACAGGATAGGGCTGCTTTATTCCATCACGTCAACACTCTCATCGCTTGGCCTTTCTATCCACACCGCGAAAGTATCCACCAAGGTGGACCAGGCCGCCGATGTTTTCTATCTGACCGATCTCGAAGGAAACAAAATAGATGACGAGGACAGACTTGACAAGATCAGGATGGAGCTTTTGAAAGTACTGGATGTGTAAAACAGGCTATAGGCTATAGGCGGTAGGCTATGGGCTATAGGAAGGGAATAAGAGGCGAGAGGGGATAATGGCAGGCGATGGGCTGTGGGTGTTTAATCCCCTCCCTTGATGGGAGGGGAAAAAGGGGAGGGTGGTAGGATATCCCCCTCTCCTCGGTCCTCTCCCACCAGGGGAGAGGAAGGGTTTCTGGAACTAGGTCAACTATCAGTTTTCTTCAGAACTTTCTTCAGAAAATGATACTGATTTCCGCCCAGTTTCTTTGCCTGGTAGAGAGCCTCATCGGCGGCGATGATGACCTCATCGGCGGATTCGGTCTGGCCGGGGGGAAATGATACGAGACCTATGCTTACCGCTATCATATGTTCACGTCCATCTGCAAGAACAGGGTCAGAGAGACGGTTCAGGATCTGTTCAGCCACTTTCCTGCTGCCGTTCTGATCGGTCTGCGTAAGAAGAACCCCAAATTCATCCCCACCATATCTTGCCAGCAGATCGGTCTCCCGCAGACCCTGGTGTATGGCGCCGGCCACAGCCTTCAGGACAAAATCGCCATGACGGTGGCCGTATGTATCGTTAACCTCCTTGAAATTGTCCAGATCAAGAAGAATCATGGAGAACGGTGTCCTGTAGCGGCGGCTCCTCCTTATTTCCTCGTCCAACTTGTCGATCAAATGACGGTAGTTTGGTATCCCGGTAAGACCGTCCGTAACAGCCATTTCCTCAAGAAGTCTGTTCTTGTTGATCAGCTCATCCTGAAGGCGTTTGATCCTCAACATAGCTTTTATCTTGGCGATCAGAAGGGTCGTATTGAAGGGCTTTGTTATATAATCGTCCGCTCCGGCGTCAATACCCTTCATTATGTCGTCAGGTTGGTCCTTTACCGTGACCATAAAGATCAGCGTCTCCTTCAGAGCGGGATCTTCCTTAATCTGCCTGCAAACCTCCAGACCGTCGATCCCCAGTCCCGGTGGTGCATCAGGGTCCGGCAGCATGATATCCAGCAGGACAAGGTCAAAGGGACCGTTGTCTCTGATCTTCTCAATTGCCTCCTTACCGGTTGAGGCAGACACAGAACTGTAGCCCTCTGACTGTACGATCTTGCACAGTATCTCGTTGAGGCTTTTGTTGTCCTCGACTATAAGTATGCGTTGCTTTTCTTCCATTGTCTCTGCATTCGGGCGGCAGGTAATGTAATCAGCTAAGCCCTTTCCCCTTCGTAAAGTTTCTGGTAATTTAGTGAATATGTCTCGAAAAATCAAGAAATTAAAGGAAAGCAAGACCATGGAAGAGAGTACCGGAAGCCTCTTCCCTCCGGAAAAGATACTGGAAAAAAGGGATAGATCAGGGCCTCTGGCGGACAGGATGAGGCCTGAGGCGCTGGATGATTTTCTGGGTCAGGTGGAACTCATGTCCAAAGGGGCGATCCTCAGAAGAATGATCGAGGACGATAAGTTGAGCTCGATGATCTTCTGGGGCCCGCCGGGATCAGGAAAAACAACCCTTGCACGCCTTATTGCCAAAAGGACGGATTCACTCTTCCTCTCCTACAGCGCTGTTACTTCCGGAAGCAAGGAGATGAAGGAGGTCATGTCAGAGGCGAGAAGGATACGCCGAAGCACGGGCAGGAAAACCATCCTTTTCATAGACGAAGTGCACCGCTTCAACAAGGCCCAGCAGGATGCCTTTTTACCCTTCGTGGAACGGGGGGATGTTATTCTGGTAGGCGCCACTACTGAAAACCCTTCCTTCGAGGTCATTTCAGCGCTCCTTTCCCGGTCCAAGGTATTTCTTTTTTCCCCACTCAGTGGGGAGCATATCACCATACTGCTTGAAAGAGCTGTGAAGGAGGATGAGGAGCTCGCAAGCCTCGATCTCACAGTTACGCCCGGGGCGGTTGATCAGATAATAGCCTTTTCAGATGGGGACGCCAGGCGGGCCCTTACCGCTCTGGAGCTGTGTGTTCTGCTTACCCAGGCTGATGATAAGGGAAGGAAAACAGTTGGCCCGGATCAGGTAAGCAGCGCCCTCCAGAAAAAGGCACTGGCATATGACCGGGTTGGAGAGGAACACTATAATATTATTAGTGCTCTTCACAAGAGCATAAGGGGGAGCGATCCGGATGCTTCGCTGTATTGGCTTGCCCGGATGCTGGAGGGGGGCGAAGATCGCAGGTATGTCCTCCGCCGCCTGATCAGGGCCGCTTCAGAAGATATTGGTATGGCTGATCCTTCGGCCCTCCAGCAGGCGGTTTCGGCTTTTGCGGCCTTTGATATCCTCGGTGTTCCGGAAGGAGATCTTGTGCTGGCTCAGCTGGTTGTATACCTTGCTATGGCCCCCAAGAGCAACTCGGTTTATCGAGCGTATGGAAGGGCTGTGAGGGACGTGCACAAAGAACCGGCCCGGCCTGTCCCACTTCATATAAGAAATGCGCCCACCGGGCTTATGAAAGAACTGGATTACGGCAAAGGCTACGAGTATTCCCATGACATGCCCGAGGGGCTTTCAGGACATTCTTTTTTCCCGGATGAAATGAAGGAACGGCGGTACTATTCACCAACAGGCAGGGGGAACGAGGAGAAGATCTCGGCCAGGCTTGCTGAGATAAGAGAACAGATAAGACGCTTGAGGGAAAAAAAGTCAGCGCCTGGAAAGGGCAAAAGGGAAGATGAGTCCCAGGATTAGGATTCTTCCCGACAGCCTCGTCAACCTGATAGCTGCGGGTGAAGTCGTAGAACGCCCCGCATCTATTGTAAAGGAGCTGGTTGAAAACTCCCTGGATGCGTCAAGCTCCAGAATAACAGTTCATCTCCAGGATGGCGGCAAACGGGAGATCAGGGTTACAGATAACGGTACCGGTATGGGCCGGGAGGAAGCCCTTCTATCCATAGAACGTCACGCCACAAGCAAGATCGCAGGCCCCGAAGATCTTTTGCGGATCACGAGCCTGGGCTTCAGAGGGGAAGCTCTCCCCAGCATAGCCGCGGTGGGCAAGTTTACTCTCCAGGCCTGGGACGGCAGGGGGGGGACCGGTAACAGGATATCAATTGATAACGGCAGGCTTATTTCTGTTCAGGCCGGCCCTGCGGTAAAGGGTACCTCTGTAACCCTTTCCAGTATCTTTTCCCGTGTCCCCGCCCGCAGGAAGTTTCTCAAGAGCGCCGATACCGAGATGGCATGGTGTATCAGAGCTGTGGAGGAAGCGGCCCTGACAAGGCCGGATGTACACTTTGAGGTAACCGGCCCCAGGGGCATTCATACTGTTCTGCCTGAAGTCGAATCCCTGAGGGAGAGGGTGTGGACCATGTGGGGTGATGACACGGCGCGGCGGTTGATGAGAATACAGGCTCATACTGAGGATGTAATGGTGGATGGATACATCAGTCCGCCTGATATGACATATTCCAGAAGGACAAGGTACCATATTCTTGTTAACGGGAGGCCGGTAAGAGACCCTGTGCTGACCAGATTGATCACAGATGCTCTCTCGACAAGGTATCCTTCGGGGAGGCATCCGGCCCTGGTACTGTCCCTGCAGGTACCGCCAGAGGACGTGGATGTCAATGTCCATCCATCCAAGAGGGAAATCAGACTGGCAAGGCCCAGGTCTGTTTCCGCGGCCCTTAAGGAGGCGTTAAACGAGCTCTCACCCTTAACGGCGGCTCATCCATCTGTTACCTACCAACCCCGGGACAGTGAAGCAATGTCGGCCAGGGACGGGCCTGATGCAGAGGAAGGATCGACAACTTTGCCCGCCGGGGGTGTATTGGAGGAAAGGACCACTACTACCGGGCAGTTGTCCATGGAGAAAGGATTCAGGGTGATCGGACAGGCCCTCGGGACTTATATCATTTCCGAGATCGATGGCAGGCTGACTGTTGTAGACCAGCACGCCGCCCATGAGCGTATCGTCTACAATCGTCTGATGGAGGCTTATGGATCGACTGTCAGGCTCTCCCAGAGACTTATGATCCCTGTCCTGCTTCAGCTTGGCAGTGCCGAGGCGACAAATTTGCTCAGAAAACGCCCGTTTCTGGAAGCCTTCGGTTTCGAGTTGGAGGAGTTTGGAGACAGTGCGGTCAGGATAACCGCCTTGCCGGCGGAGATCCCCCAGGATCTCTCAACAAGCGTAGCCGAATCCCTGGCATCGGATCTTGAGGAAGTCTCAGATATACCCGAAGAAATAGCGCTGCAAATCAGCAGGTGGGCCTGCAAACAGAGCATAAGGGCCGGAAAAACTCTATCGATGGAAGATATGGAGAACCTGCTTGCCGATCTCGAAATTGCCGAGTCAGGATTCTCGTGTCCACATGGAAGGCCGACCCGCATATTTCTTTCTGAAGCGGAACTGGAAAAGCTGTTCTTGAGGAGATGATAGACAAACCCTTCCTGCTGGTTATTGGGGGACCGACCGGTTCCGGTAAATCAGATCTCGCCATGAGGATCGCCGGCATTCTCCCTTCTGAGATAGTTAACGCGGATTCCATGCAGATCTACAGGTTCCTCGATATAGGGACTGCCAAACCGGATGAAGAGCAGAGGCGAAAGGTTCCCCACCATCTCCTGGATATCCGGGACCCGGACGAGGCCTTCAGTGTGGGCGACTATATCAAGCTTTCCAGGAAAGTTGTCGGTGAAATAGTTCACCGGAGTAACCTTCCCATTATGGTAGGCGGCACGGGGCTTTACATCAGAGGCGCCATTGGCGGTATTTTTCCGGGCCCCCCCAGGAATGAGAAGCTGCGCTGTGAACTACTGGCTCTCGACAAGGAGGATAAGGGTATTCTATATCGTCGCTTAAAGGAAGTGGATCCAGCTTCTGCCGGCCGGATCCACCAGGGGGATCTCGTGAGAATAGTCAGAGCCCTGGAGGTTATGGAATTGAAGGGAGAACCCATAAGCGCACTTCAGGACAAACATCGATTTTCAGACCGTCCATTCCGGACTGAAATGATCTGCATTGATCCGGATAGAGACCTGCTGTACATGTGGATAGATCAGCGTGTGGACCAGATGATGGAGATGGGGTTCCTGGAGGAGGTTCGGCACCTGGCAGAGTCGGGGTTTGGCCGTGACCTTAATTCCATGCAGGGACTTGGCTACAGTGAGTTGATGTCTCACCTGAACGAGGAAGTATCCCTGGAAGATGCTGTTTCCCTGATCAAGAAAAACACCCGACGTTACGCTAAACGGCAAATGACCTGGTTTCGCGGTGAAGATAACGTCCGCTGGATCAAGATCGAGGATCGGGAGCAAATCGGTGATGTCGCCGCAGATATTGTTGATCGATTAGGCGGCTGACTGAGTCCCAGGTCCCATGACCCAGGTTGTACACAAAGGCAAATATATTTAAAGTACTATATAAATATAATGATATAAGTCATTGTAATAATACATCATATAATGTTAGATGTGAGGTTGAAAATTCGAAATTGGAGATTGGAAATTAGAGCATTCCTGTCAGGGAGATGGATAAATAAGGCGATTTAATTAACAGGGATATGACAGGCTTTTTCAGGGATACAGGGGATACAGGGGATAAGACACTAAAGGAAAACAGGGTCAAAGGGTGTATGGGTTTGATTTATTACCATCTCCTTCATCCCCTTCATCCCTGTTAAACAATATGGATATGATGCTGATGGTTTTGGAGTCTGGACCGTGATTTAGCATACAGCGTACAGCCTGGCGCCCAGAGCCTATAGCCTGTATTATGCATCACGCATTACGCATTACAATCTTGTTAAGCGTT
>JBGMRC010000022.1:0-3099 GCA_048061075.1 bacterium
AGATTGTCAGGCGCGGCCAGATCATCGGAGAAGTAGGATCAACAGGGAGGGCAAGTGGGCCTCATCTTCATTTCGGAGCCGAAATAAGGGGAGCCAGCATCGACCCGGTCTCTCTTGTGGAGGCCAGATAGTAAATCCACCGGAAGGATCTTTTCCGGTATAACAGATTGAGGCTGGCCCTTATGACAGGCGGGTCGTTGGAAAGTTCTGAAAGGGAGATCCTGGATGGTTTCGACAAGCGGGTCCATCTCCACGTCCTCTGAAGAAGACACTGACGTATTCCTGTATCCCGGTACCCTTGGAGATTATCTCAAGCAGGCTACGATCATAACCTGCTTTGCTGCGGTCCTGTCGTCATTTCTGATCGTCACTCTCGTAGCGGTTGACAGGCTTGTGCTGGGGGAAGTCCTTGTAAAGCAGGTTCATCTTGTTCTCCTTGCCGGCCTGATAGCTGCCCTTGGATTTGGATCTGTGCTTATCTCCCTGTCCCTGGCGGAATTTGCCATTCGTCTGGATGGAGGTGAGATCAGGGTGAAACGGCTGGGCAGGGAAGAGACCATAGGTTATGATGAGATAAGCAATATTGAAAAAATACGGATTCCCGGATGGTGGCCGATCAGAGCGGATCTTCTGCCGAGAGGGGAAACAGCCCGCTATTTCATCAGGATCAGGAGAAAATCAGGTCCGACAATTACATTTGCGGGTGGACTTGCAGGAGAGGATGATCTTATCAGGATCGTGGAAGAGAAGATAGGCGCAACCCCCTTTTAGCTTCGCTTCGTGATTCACCAAAAATCCGGCTTGATGGATATATTTTACTTAAATTCCCCCAAATGGTTTGGAGTTGATACTAATGTTCAGAAGATTCGATGCAGAATCATATTTTTCGGCTATCCAGAGGCTGGTTGAGGAAAGGATCCTGAAGGCTCAGGCCGAAGGCGTTTTTGACAACCTCCCCGGAAAAGGTAAACCGTTACGATTTGAGCCTAACCCTCCTGTCAACTCGTCTCTCAGGGTATCTTTCAAAATTCTCAGGAATGCGGGGATACTGCCCCCGGAGCTTGCACTGCGCAGGGAGATACGCGATCTCAGAGATCTCCTTTCCCATGTGGACGATGAGGGTGAGCTCAGGGAGCTTGTCAAGGAACTTAACGAGAAGATCCTGGCTTTTAATGTCATGTCAGGCAGATCGATGGCAGGCGAGATCCAGCAGGTATACGGAGAAAAGGTCGTCGAAAAGCTGAAAAGCCGTCGGGCTCAGTATTATCTTGAGACACTTTCGGGCGAAAAAAACAGAACAAATTTTAGTATGCCCGAAAGTGTCAGTTTCTAGTTTCTGGTTTCTAGTCAATCAACAACTATTCTCTGCTACGGATATGCATTTACTTGGAACCTGGAACCTGGAACACGGCCGGATCAATCAGTTCCCATTCCGGCCCGCCCGATGTAACGCTCTATTGTTTTACGAGTCAGCGGTACCAGCACAAGCTCCTGAAAATCGCCGGTATTCATCCAGAGAATGTCCAGGTCATCCCGGACGTGGTGGTGTGTTTCACCATCGATCCGGGCCAGGTAGTCAAAGGATATCTGGTGTGAATCATCATCGATATGCTCATTGGGTCCCCAAAAAGCAGGTTCGATGGAAAGCCCGGTGAGGTCCTTTACTTTCCTTTTCAGGCAGTCCTGTATTGTTTCACCGGGCTGGACCCTGCACCAGGGGATCGCATAGGCGTAGTCATCCAGCTTTTTGACGAGGAGGATCTGTCCTCTGTTGTTTACAATTATAATCCCCGCGTAATTATCTATTCCCATGCCGTATCCTTCCGGAAGGTGCTATCTGCTGAAGATGATAATGTCATGAGCCTAATTGTCAAGGACCTGCCCTGTTGTTCGCACCACCGTTGCCGTGATATTATCAAGCTGCCTTGAAGTTCACCTTTTCTCTTAAAGGGCCTTCGGGCCCCTTCAGTGATCCATATCTTTATCTGCGTTTTTATCACACGGGCAGGGCGCTCCTGTTCGACCTCGGGGAACTTTATCCACTTGTTCCCAGGGATATTCTCAGGATCACCGACGTTTTTATTAGCCACACCCACATGGATCATTTTATAGGGTTCGACCATCTTGTCAGACTGCATCTGCCGCGAACCTCATCGCTGAACCTCTATGGTCCTCCAGGATTGATCAAGCGTGTTGAGGGCAAGTTGTCCGGTTTCACCTGGAACCTGACCAGGGACTACCTCCTGAAAATTACGGTTCGGGAAACTGATGGTGACACCCGGAGCGCTGCGATATTCAGGGCGGTAACCGGTTTTGCCAGGGAAGACCTTCAGTCTGAAACCTGCACGGGGATCCTTCTGGATGGGAGGCAGTTCGCGGTTACATTCCGGGTTCTCGATCATGGAATCCCATGCCTTGGTTTCCGCCTTGAGGAGAAGGTAAAGGTAAATATCCTGGCGGACGCTATGAAGAGCATGAATTTTATTGCCGGTCCCTGGCTGTCAGTACTGAAGGAAGCTGTAATTATGGGAAGTCCCGTGGGGACGGTTGTCATGGTTAAGACCGGACAAGGGTCCGTAAAGATGTCCTTAAAAGAGCTCGGTGATATCTACAGGATCACGAAAGGACATACAGTTGCCTATATCGTGGATGCAGCGGATTCGGCTGAAAATGAAGAGAAGATCATCGGACTGTCATCGGGGGCTGATATACTTTATATGGAAGCTGCTTTTATCGATTCGGAAAAAGAATTGGCAACAGCGAGGAAACACCTGACAGCCAGAAGATCTGGTGAATTGGCATCGGCAGCAGGTGTGGAATTCCTCAGGATCTTTCATTTCTCGCCAAGGTACGAGGGAAAGGTGGACCAGGTATTGGCGGAGGCCGGAAAAGGAGCTGGGAAGAACGTTTCCGTCCATGCCGGTTGGAAGAACAGATAATTAGATGGCAGGAACAGGCAAATATCCCGAAAATTATGTTAAAATTATACTTTTTCTTGACAAATCCGGTGAATTGAGTAAAATTTCACATTGAGGAAAGATTAACTCCTTCCTCACGGGGGGGCCCGGGATAGCTAATACTGTCCCGGGTTTTCTTTTG
>JBGMRC010000022.1:3199-14178 GCA_048061075.1 bacterium
CTCCTTCCTCACGGGGGGGCCCGGGATAGCTAATACTGTCCCGGGTTTTCTTTTGCTCTATTAGGGCAGTTTCTGGTTTCTAGTAAACCAGAAACCAACAACTCATTAGGCGTCACTCATAACTAATCACCAATTACTAATCACTCATCACGGATTACCCGTCACGATCTTGGCTCTTGGATTTTGGATCTTGGGTCAGCAAACGTGGGTCATAGGGCGTGGATATAGTTAAACTTTCAACTTTCAACGTTTAACTTACAACTGATCCAACATCTACCTACGGTGAATACAGGATCTCGGTGGTTATCAGGTGTTCGAACCTGGTAAGGATCCTCCTTACTTCAGCTGTGGTACCTGCCTTGAGGGCCCTTCGCGCCGCTCTCAGCGCGTCCTCTTGCTTGATGAGCCTGACGGCTCTCTTAACGAGAGGAATAGCCGCCGCGTTCATGGAGAATTCATTGATCCCCAGTCCGATAAGCATAGGGGTCCACAGAGGATCGGCCGCCACTTCACCACAGACCGCCACGGGGATCCCTGCTTCTTTAGCCGCCCTCGATGTCATATATATAAGGTTCAGGACAGCGGGATTCATTGGATTGTAAAGGTGCGCCACTTTCTTGTTGTTCCTGTCCACCGCAAGGGTATATTGGATAAGATCGTTGGTGCCGATGGAGAAAAAATCCACCTCTCTGGCAATCTTTCTGGCAAGATGAGCGGCGGAAGGGATCTCCACCATGATACCAAGGGGCACCTTGCTGTTGAAGGGAACTTTTGTTTTCTCCAGTTCCTGCACTGTTTCCGAGATGATGGCTTTTACCTTGATCACCTCCTCCATGGAGGAGATCATGGGTATGAGAAGTTGGGCCTTTCCGTGCCTGGCTGCGCGCAGGACCGCCCGAAGCTGGACCTTGAAAACATCCTGCTTTTCCAGGCACATCCTGATAGACCTCAATCCGAGGAAGGGGTTCTCCTCAGGGGGGAACTTGAGGTAGGGGATGTTTTTGTCGCCCCCGATGTCCAGTGTGCGGATCGTTACCACCTTTCCCTTTGCTCCCTCGATCATTCTCCTGTAGATGCGATACTGCTCGTCTTCTGTGGGGAGGGTGTTCCTTGCGATAAATGGCAGCTCCGTTCGGTAAAGACCGATACCGGTCGCACCGTAAAAATGAACGAGCTTCAGGTCGGAAAGAAGACCCACGTTTGCCATCAGCTCCACACGGTATCCATCCAGGGTCTCTGCCGGCAGGTCCTTTTCTCTGACCAGTTCAACCACGAAACGGCTATATTCCTCCGTGATCCTCTTGAATTCATTAATAACTTCCTCTTCCGGATTTATAAAAACATTGCCCGTGTTGCCATCAACGATGAGAAAATCGCCTGGATGAACAACATCCAGGATCTCGTCCAGCCCAACCACACAGGGTATGCCCAGTGAGCGGGAAAGGATAATCGCGTGGGAAGTGTGACCGCCCCCCGCAGTGGCTATTCCGGTTATCTGCTGTTCAGTCAGATGGGCGGTATCCGAAGGGGTTATGAGATTGGAAACCAGGATGCCCTCCCTGGCTGCCTGGCGTGAATCCCCCGGTGCGGCGCCGCTCAATATAGTGACCATGCGTCTCCCGATATCCTCGATATCCACCACCCTGTCCCTGAGGTAAGGATCATCGATCTCGGCAAAACTTTTCCTGTAGCCCGAGATAACTGACTTTACCGAATACATGGCCGTATAGCCGCGTTTGATGAGATCCTCAACCTTCTGGGAAAAACCCTTGTCCTCCAGCATCATCAGATGGATGTTGAAGATCGCCGCATCCTCATCCCCCAGCTGCTGCCTGATGCTGTCCTGAAGATGCACAATCTGCTCCCTTGCCTTTTCGAGGGCTTCGGCAAAACTTTTGAGCTCACCCTCTGCGTCCTCTGTTCTCTCCTCGACTATGTAGTGGTATTCTTCGGATGTATCGAGCACAATCGCCCTTCCCATGGCGATGCCGGGTGCGGCGGCTGTACCGTGAAGAATTGTTCGAACAGGTACCGGCAGGGGATCGAATGCTTCCAGAGTACTTCCCGTTGAAAGCTCGCTCAGGAGGCGTGCGTTGACTGCGACGCTGGCCACTTGCCCGGCGATCGTTGTGAAGAGCTGGATCTCCTGGGTGGAGTAGTTACGCTCTTTCTTGTCCTGAACAACAAGCACACCTATGGGGCTGCGCCGGCTGATCAGGGGCACACCCAGGAACGTCTGGAAGTGCTCTTCCCTGGTAACGGGAAAGTATTTGAAGCGGGGATGTTTATCGGCGTTCTGTACAACGAGGGGAGTCTTTGTTTCGAATACGAGGCCTGTGAGCCCCTCCGAGGGCTTCATCTCCACTCTTCCGATAGATTCGGGATCGAGACCTTCGGTAGCTGCCAGGGAAAGGACGTTCCGCTCTTCGTCGTACATGTAGAGCGAACAAACGTCCGTATCCATCTCGTTCTTGACCAGTGAAACGATATTGTCCACCGTCCCCCTGTAGTCATGAGACTCGCCAATCATCCTTGTAATACGCTCTAAAAGGCCGAAACGTTTTTCAGCGGGAGCCATATGCCGAGATCCTCTCCTTTTTCCCTGCTTAAGTTGGTATTTCCTGATCAGGTTTAACCGGCTGGATATATTAAATATATCATCAGTGGGATCTATATTCCAGCGACACAGCCTGTCTAGAGTAAAAAGCCACGGATGGACTTTTTGCGACAATACCTATAACTCGCCGGAATCGGAAAAGGAATAATAGGATGACAGGGTGATTATCATGTGGTCAAGCATCCTTATTCCCAGAAGAGATGAAGCTCTGGAGATTCTCTCGGTCAGCCTTCTGTCCTCAGGCGAAGGTGTCGGGTCCTGGGAGGGATGGTTGTGCAGGCAGATAATGCTAACCGCGGAATGTCTGATAGCTGTCTTGAGAATATCGGCGGGGCTCACATGAACAGTGTTAGCCGAGCCCATTGCCGCTGTATCTTCTGCTAATATGCGGTTTCTGCTGTTGAGGGCAAGCACCAGGAATTTCTCCTTCTCCTCATGGCCGATGCGGAACCGGTAGAGGTCGAACACATCCCGGCTGCTGGAAATTGTGCCCAGTCTGTTCTCGCTCCGGCAGCAGATCTCGAACAGCATGGGCAGAGCCTTGATCGCACGTGTAGTGGAAGGCCCCACGAGGGGAACTTTCTGAAGAATATTTTCGTCGCTCTGGAGTATCTGTAAAAGGGTGAACCTGGCCAGGAGATTCTCAGCCGCCCTGCGTCCCAGTATGGGCTCGAGAAGCTCAAGTTCCCTATCCCTTGTCTGATTGGTTTCTTTCATAGTATAAGTGCATTCAAGATGAGTGCCAAAAACGCCCGGTTTATTACATATCCTGCGTCCATTGAACTGAGAACACGGGGCGAGCTTGATATAGTGGATTTTTCATCCCGGCTTGCCGCGGTGGTAAGCTCCTCCGGTGTGTCTGATGGCGTTGTTAATGTCTTTGTAGCGGGATCTACGGCTGCGATTACCACCATTGAGTATGAGTCTGGGGCGGTATCGGACCTCAAGGCCGCGATCTCCCGTTTAGCTCCCGCTGAGCTTCATTACGACCACGACGCAAAATGGGGCGATGGGAACGGCCGCTCCCACGTCAGGGCTGCCATGATCGGCCCCTCTGTCAGCCTTCCTGTAAGGGAGGGTGTACCCATAATGGGAACGTGGCAGCAGATCGTCCTGATCGAGCTTGACCTGAGGTCAAGAGACAGGAGGATCTACGTTACTGTTTACGGGACTACGAACGAAGGTGGGGCAGGCTCTTGAAATTCCTGACCGATGCAGAGTTGAGGAAGATCCTCCGGTTTGCTCCCGATCTCGGGGTTCAGACCACAGACGGCAGGCTCATTTTTACCCTGATGAAGATCGAACAGATCCTGGGAGAGGGCAAAATTGCAGTTTCGTCCAGTGAATCTGAGGATGCCAGGCGTGTCAAAAGACCGGTCCGTGGATCCACGGGTGAGGGGAACAACGCATGGTGGGACCTGGGGCAGGGGAGTTACCTGATAACCTACAACGAAACAGTGGACGTCCCCGAGGGCGGTTCCCTTGTTATACAGCCCCACGCTTCCGCCATGAAAAACGGTCTGTGGCATCCAACCCTTTTTGTGCGGGATTGGGCACGTGATATGGAAGCTGTTCTGATGGTTGTTTCCGTCAGGGGCCTCAGGATCCAGGAAAACTCGCCGGTTTCGGTGGGGTACGTTATGGCGCCTGCTCCACATAAACCTTGACAGCTTTTGCCATATTTGGTAGCTGAACAACATCATGGTTGATTTATTTCACTGTTCCATAAATTTTTATTCCGGCTGGCGGTGGGCTGAGCCTGCAGGGGAGGGTCCGAGCTGCTGATCCGGTGAGTACTAACCATTAGATTTTCGGCCGCGGGTCTCCCATGACCCGCGGCTTTTTCCCCCCCTGGGGCCGCGGATTAAGCGGCTCCTTTTAGTTGGACCCAGGGAATAATTGTTCATTTCCCGATTTGGAGGAAAAGAATGAAATCCGCTGCACCCAAAGCGATCACGAACCTGTCCCTCAATTGCGCTTACAAGGATCTGCCCTATGACCTGGGTGAGATGCCTGCCATGGACGCTGCCCTTGCTCCAATTGAACCGGTGGGCTTCCTGGAGAGCCGCGAAGGTACGGAGAAGTGGGCCAGGTACGGTATCGCGGCAGCCCGGCCCATAATGAGTGTCCAGGGCAGCGGCAGTGAATATACACTGAAAGGCCCCGAAGGGGATATTATCAAGGGGGTTACGGCAGATCCCCTTGAACTGCTGCGCTCAGTTGAACCTTCAGTGAATGTGCCGGAGCGGCTTTCCTCCTTTCGATATGTGGGCGGCTGGCTGGGCTCCCTGGGGTATGAGACATCCGGTCTTTTCGATGGGATAATCCCTGCTCGCATAGATGATATCCATCTGCCGGATTACGCTTTCTTTCTCCCCTCTGTTCTTGTGATCAAGGACGCCGTGGCAAGACGTCTTGTCCTGGTTTCTTATGGGATAGACGGAGTCGAACATGCGGAAGATGTGCTGGATGAAGCGGAAGAATATCTTCGCTCTGAGGAAAGGGCAGGGCTCCCGGGAAACGACGGTGCCCTGCGGGATGTCCAGACGTCGTTTCTTGAAGACGACCTGCTGCAATCAGTGGTGGACTCAAAAAAACTGATCCATGATGGTGAGCTTATTCAGGTGGTGGTCTCCCGCCGCTGGGAAGTATCTCCGGCGCCTCCTCCGGAGGTGGTCTACGACGCCCTGTCGCAGTTGAATCCCTCACCCTACCACTTTTACCTGCGTCTTCCGGGGGGAGTGCTTTTGGGCGCGTCTCCGGAGCTGCTGGTAAGGAGGGAGACCGAAGCGCTGACCGTCAGACCCATCGCCGGAACAAGGAGGCGTGGGAAAAATGAGACCGAGGATATGGAGAACGCCGCGGACATGCTGGCCGACCCCAAGGAGCGGGCCGAACATATAATGCTGGTGGATCTTGGGCGAAACGATCTGGGCAGGGTGTCGGCACCGGGTACCGTGAGCGTTTCGAAGAGGATGGAAGTGGAGTACTACTCCCACGTTATGCACCTGGTGTCGGAAGTCCATTCGAAAATAGCCGAGGGGTTCGACTCATATGATGTATTGAGGGCATCTTTTCCCGCCGGCACTGTCTCAGGGGCCCCAAAAATAAGGGCCATGCAGGCAATTTCGGACCTTGAGCCTGTCGTGAGGGGGCCATATGCGGGAGGCGTGGGCTACTTCGACCTGAGGGGTAATATGGATTTCTGCATTACGATCAGGTCTGTATTTTACTCCGGCGCCAGGGCTTTTGTTCAGGCTGGAGCCGGTATTGTGGCTGATTCGGTCCCGGAAAAAGAGAGCGACGAGATCGCGGCCAAAGCGCAGGCGATGCTGAAGGCCTTCGGAGCGGTAAATGGGAGGGATCAGGATGGTTCTGATAATCGATAATTACGATTCGTTCACGTACAACGTTTACCAGGCCTTGAGTACCATGACGGAAAAGGTCACCGTGGTAAGAAACGATGAGATCAGCGCGAAGGACCTGGAAAAGATGGATCTTTCCCACCTCGTTATATCTCCGGGGCCGGGGAGGCCGGAAGGCGCCGGTATCAGCAAGGAAGCCATCGGGCTCATGGCCGGCAGGATACCCATTCTGGGAGTGTGCCTGGGCCATCAGGCCATCGGCGAGGTCTACGGAGGTGAAGTTGTTCACGCCGCAAAGCTCATGCACGGGAAATCCTCGTCCATACAGCACGGCGGTAACGGCCTTTACAGGGGACTTCCAAACCCTTTCGAGGCGATCCGCTACCACTCGTTGGGACTGAAGAGAACCACGATCCCCGATGAGCTGGAAGTGACAGCTGAAGCGGACGACGGTGAGGTCATGGGTATCAGACACAGGGCACTCCTTGTTGAGGGAGTTCAGTTCCACCCTGAGTCTTTCGGGACCATCGACGGAAACAGGATCTTTGAAAATTTCCTCATGCAGAAAGGAGGAACCCGTAATGATGCGTGATCTGCTTGGCCGTCTGATCGAAGGTGAGGACCTGGGCTTTGAGGCTGTTGCCTCAGCAGTGGGGAGTATCGTCCAGGAGGAAGTTTCTCCCGCGCAGGTGGGGGCCTTTCTGACCGCCATGAGGCTGAAGGGTGAGACCCAGGAGGAGATCGCCGGTGCGGCAACGGCCCTCAGGGAAAGGGCTGTTGCCTTTCCAGCAACCGGGTTATTCAATGCCATAGATACCTGCGGAACTGGTGGTGACGGTGCCGGGACCGTGAACGTATCCACCCTGTCGGCTTTGGTAGCCGCGGGTGCCGGTGTCAAGGTAGCCAAACACGGAAACAGGGCGGTCTCCAGCAAATGCGGAAGCGCGGACCTGCTTGCTTCCCTCGGGGTAAAGGTGGATGCCTCACCGACAACTGCCGCAAGGTGCCTTGATGAGGCCAACTTCGCCTTCCTGTTCGCGCCTCTTTACCATCCGGCGATGAAGGCAGTGGCACCATTCCGGGCCGAGATGGGTTTCAGGACCCTGTTTAACATGATCGGGCCGCTGTGCAATCCAGCCGGAGTCAGAAAGCAGCTCCTGGGTGTCTTTTCAGAAGACCTCCTGCCCCTTATGGCCGGGGTTCTGGGAAGGCTGGGGTGTGACAGGGCAATGGTCGTCTCCTCACTGGATGGCCTGGATGAGCTTTCCATAAGCTCTCCCACATCAGTCGCGGAGCTTGATGAAGCCGGCGATGTGACCTTTTACCAGATCGATCCGGTATCCTTTGGCATTGGCCCTTACGAGAAAGACTCCCTTGCCGGCGGGACTCCTGAGGAGAATGCCGAAATCTCCCTGGAATTCCTGAGCGGGGCAGGGGGACCGGTGAGGGATGCCGCCCTGCTTAACGCTGCCGCTGCCATCATGTTGGCGGGAAGTGTAAATCACATGGCTGAGGGTCTCGAAGCGGCTGCCCAGGCTGTGGATTCCGGCGCGGCGATGACAGTCCTTGAAAGGGTGAGAGACATCTGCCGTGAGGATGCATAATGAGTGCTGATTTCCTTCCTAGAGCGGCGGATTCAGCCGCGAGGAACGTTGCTGCCTGGAAGGAACGCTTCCGCCTTGAGGATAGCCCCGGGGGAACTTCAGGAGTGGCTTTCCTTCCTGGTGATGCGGCAGGCTGCGGGGTGATCGCGGAGATAAAGATGAAGAGCCCCTCTGCTGGTGAGCTTATGGGCGGCAAAGATCCTGTCAAGCTCCTTGGAGAGTACGAGTCAGGAGGGGCCCAGGCAGTGAGCGTGGTGGTGGAGGAGCATTTCTTCGGCGGATCTCCGGAGCTCTTCATGGAAATAACCTCAAATACGGCTCTGCCGGTGCTGTGGAAGGATTTTGTCGTAGATGAGTTCCAGATCGAGCTGGCGGCCCGTATGGGCGCCTCGGCCATTCTTCTCATTGAATCCCTGCTTTCGGGGAGCGATCTGGCCATAATGATCCAGAAGTGCAGGACCAGGGGTTTGAGGCCTCTGGTTGAGGTTCACGGAGAGGCTGCGCTTAAAAGAGCTCTCGATTCCGGAGCTGACCTTGTCGGTGTTAACAACAGGAACCTGAGAACCCTGGAGGTGGATCTTGAGATGTCTGAGCGCCTGGCAGGGCAGATAGGCGGCGGGATAGCGGCGGTCGCGGAAAGCGGGATGAAAACACCGGAAGATGTGGACAGGATGGCCCGGCTGGGTTACAGGGCGGTACTCATCGGGGAGGCACTGGTGACGAGTGACAGTGCTGAGCCGGGGCTTCGCGCAATGGTGGAAGCGGGGAAGAAGAGATGAATAACGGTTCACTGAAAGTAAAGATCTGCGGGCTGACCAGGGGGGAGGATGCCATCGCTGCCTGTAACCTTGGCGCTGATATTCTGGGGTTTAATTTCGTTCCCGGAAGCAGGAGGTATCTCAATCCTTACGCGGCCCGGGAAATGATCAGATCCCTGCCGCCCTTCATTTCCAAGGTGGGAATTTTCGCCGACGAGGACGCCGGAGTAATAAACGAGCTGACCGGTTTTCTGGGCCTGGATGCCGTACAGCTGCACGGAGATGAGGATGAAAAATTCTGCATGGGTATCAAGATTCCCGTTATAAAGGCCCTTCGAGTGGGTTTGGCCGAAGATCTTAAGGGTCACTCCGGGTACGAGGTGTCGGCTTTTCTCCTGGACGCCAGGGTCGAGGGTGAACTGGGCGGAACTGGCAGGACATTCGACTGGAGGATCGCGGTGGATTTTGCGAAGAATAACAGAATATTTGTCGCTGGAGGGCTGACCCCTGATAATGTGGGTGAGGCGGTAAGGATACTGGAGCCTTTCGGAGTGGATACGGCATCCGGGGTGGAGTCCGAACCGGGCGTAAAGGACCATATGCTTATGGAGGAATTTATCAGAGCGGCACGGTCTGCGGCCGCGGGAAATGGAGGAGAGACGAATGACATCGCCTGTTAGGGTGCCGGACAAAAGAGGCTTTTTCGGGTCCTTCGGCGGCCGGTTCGTACCCGAGGTTCTGATTCCCGCCCTCGAGGATCTTGAAAAAGCCTTCAACGATGCTGTCGTTGATAAATCTTTTAACAGCGCGCTCAACACGGTTCTTGCGGATTACTCCGGACGTCCGACCCCCCTGACTACCGCAAAGCGTTTTGCTGGCGCAGGGACTTCTTTCGTGCTGGAGCTGAAAAGGGAGGACCTGAATCATACCGGGGCCCACAAGATCAACAACACGCTCGGCCAGGTCATGCTCGCTGACCGCATGGGCAAAGAAAGGATCATAGCGGAAACGGGAGCGGGCCAGCACGGTGTGGCTGCGGCTACGGCGGCGGCCCTCTTCGGGCTTCCCTGCGCTGTCTATATGGGAGTCGAGGACATTGCCCGCCAAGCCCCAAACGTGGAGAGGATGAGGCTTCTCGGCGCCGAGGTGATACCGGTGGAGGATGGGGCCGGAACGCTGAAGGACGCCGTTAATGAGGCCATGAGAGACTGGGTGCGCAATGTCGCCGATACCTTTTACGTACTGGGCTCGGCGGTTGGACCACACCCCTATCCTGTGATGGTCCGGCATTTCCAGTCCGTTATCGGGATCGAGGCAAAAGAGCAGTTTCTGGAAAAACACGGACAACTGCCGGACATAGTTGTCGCATGCGTTGGGGGAGGCAGCAATGCGGCAGGGGCCTTCTACGCCTTTCTGGATGATCCGGTCAGGCTCGTAGGCATCGAGGCAGGCGGCACCGGCGACGGCCCCGGCCGGCACGGCTCGTCTCTGGGCCTTGGCAGCCCGGGGATATTTCACGGCAGCCTCAGCTACATACTCCAGGATGATGATGGTCAGATCGTTACAGCCCACTCCATATCGGCAGGGCTTGACTACCCCGGTGTGGGTCCGGAACACAGCAGCTGGATGACCTCCAGGCGAGTGGAGTATTTCAGGGTAAGGGATGAATCGGCCCTGGCCGCCACATCGGCTTTCACGCGCGACGAGGGGATCCTTCCCGCGCTGGAAACAGCCCATGCCATCGCGTGGATAGGGGAGAGCGCGGCTGACCTTGCTGGAAGAAAAATCCTCCTTTGCCTCTCCGGCAGGGGGGACAAGGATATGGAGACCCTTATCTCCAGGGAGGTCCAGGTATGAACCGGTTGAAGGAGCTGTTTTCCAGTGGCAGAAAAGCACTGGCGGTGTTTCTTACGGCAGGCTTCCCGGAACCCGGCCTCGATGAGGAACTGGCCCTGGCGGTCCTTGATGCGGGGGCCGACATACTGGAGATTGGATTTCCCTTTTCGGATCCGCTGGCTGATGGACCCGTGATCCAGAGGGCGTCAAAACTGTCGCTGGAAAACGGCACCACCCTCGAAAAATCGATCTCCCTTGCGGCAGCCCTCAGGAAAAAGACAGAAGCTCCCCTTGTGCTGATGGGTTACGCGAACCCGGTCTACCACATGGGTTATCCCGGGTTTGCTGACAGGGTCTCGGACGCCGGTGTGGATGGTGTAATAGCCGCCGACCTTCCGATGGACGAGTCCGGGCCCCTGAGGGATGAACTCATGGGAAAAGGTGTTTCCCTCATCCCCATGGCAGCTCCGAATACTTCAGTCGGGAGACTGGATGAAATAATCAAAACCGGGTCTGGATTCCTGTACATTGTCTCCATGACCGGCCTCACCGGAGATGCTTTCGAGGCTGAGGCGCCGTGGAGGAAGCTTGCCCGAATTGCCCGTGATAAAGGCTCCTTGCCGGTCTGTGTTGGATTCGGGATCAGTAATGGCGATGATGCGGTCCGCGCGGCCCGGGAGGCGGACGGCGTGATAGTGGGCAGCGCTGTTATATCAGCCATCTTCAGGGGACTCGAGGATAGCAGGGAAGCGGCTGTTGAAAATGCCGTGGATCTGGTGCGGGAACTGGCATCGGCCCT
>JBGMRC010000023.1:0-12621 GCA_048061075.1 bacterium
GTACCTGGTATAGACGAACCAGCGATCATGCATAGTGCTGTTCTGCTCGTGCAGCAGGCCTGTTCAGTTCCCCTGAGTATTGATTCCCCCAGGCCGGAGGTAGTGGAAGCGGGGCTCATGGCGTCGGACGGCAAGCCCCTTGTAAATTCAGTCACTGGAGAAGAGGAAAGCTTAAAGGCCGTCCTGCCGCTTGTTTCCAGGTACGGCGCAGCGGTCCTGGGGTTATGCCTGGACGAAAACGGCATACCGGAAACGGCTGAACAAAGGCTTCAAGTCGCAGAACGCATTCTTGAAAAGGCAAAAGCATATGGCATTGAACCGCGAAATCTTCTCATCGACTGCCTGGTTCTCTCTGCAGGGGCCGAACAGGAGATCGTCGCCGAGACGCTCAAAGCAGTCCGCCTGGTAAGGGGAAAGCTGGGCTTAAACACCGTTCTCGGGGTGAGTAACGTATCATTCGGTCTTCCAGCGAGGGAGAACCTGAACGCAGCGTTCCTGGCGATGGCGGCATCCGCCGGTCTTTCTGCCGCGATCGTTAACCCGATGGATGAAACATTAATGAAAATTCTGGCCGCATCAAAGGTGATCCTGAATCAGGACGCAAACGCCCTCGACTACATAAGAAGCTACTCGGATACCGAAGAGGCCGTGGGTCCTGAAAAAGCTGCCGGTTCCGATACTGAGCAGCTGCACACCGCAGTAGTGGAGGGCAGCGAGCAGAGGGCGGGCGAACTGGCCTCAAAGCTTCTGGATTCAGGGATGGAGCCCTTACAGATAAGTGAAGAGGTCCTCATACCCGCCATGTCAGAAGTCGGGGGCAAATTCTCCAGGAACGAATACTTCCTCCCCCAGGTGATAATGTCAGCCAACGCCATGAAGGCTGCTTTCGGTCCCATCAGGGAGAGCCTTCTGGGTCAGGACCTGCCATCCAGGGGAAAGATCCTTATTGCCACAGTAGAGGGCGACATACACGATATCGGAAAGAATATAGTGATCACTCTCCTTGAAAACCATGCCTACGACGTCGTTGATCTTGGGAAGAATGTACCCGCTGATACGATCGTTGAAAGGGCCAAAGCGGAAAAGTGTCAGGCTATCGGTCTTTCTGCACTGATGACAACGACCATGATCAAGATGAAAGAGGCCGTATCAGTCATCAGGGATGCCGACCTGGGTGTTCCGGTAGTCGTGGGTGGCGCCGCCGTTACCCAACAGTTCGCCGATGAGATCGGAGCGGATGGTTATGCAAGTGATGCCACCACTGCCATAGAACTCTTTAACATGTTCATCGGTGAAGAGGGCTGATAAATGGCATTCGACCTGCGACAGCTGCGCGCACTGAACGCGATCAGCAAATACGGCGGGTTTTCCAGCGCTGCGAGGGAGATAAACATAACCCAACCCACTCTGAGCACCCACATCCGGAACCTTGAGGCCCAGTTGGGCGTCCGTCTCTTTGACCGTTCGGGAAGGAGCGTTACCCTGACCCCGGCAGGCAAGGTATTTGCCGACTACGCCCGGAAGATAATGGACCTGTGTGATCAGTCGGTCCAGGCAGTACAGGTTTTCCTGGGTGAGATGAAGGGAGAGGTAACACTCGAAGCGAGTACGGTTCCAGGGGAGTACCTGTTGCCCAGATGGCTTGGTTCTTTTACAAGGATGTACCCGGAGATCAAGATAACGCTGAGGGTCAGTGACTCTGCCGCTGTAAAGGAAAAAGTAGGCCTGGGTGAGATCCCCATGGGTGTGACAGGCTCCCCGGCCGGCCATCCACTGCAATCTCATCTGCTGTGTGATGACGAGATTATTTTCGTAGCTCCCGGGGAGCTGGTTCAAAGCAATAAAGCAGGCACTGAGCTTGACGCAGTAGGCCTTTCAGCGCTGCCCATTATCAAAAGAGAGCCCGGTTCGGGTACCCAGGAGACCGTGGAGAAAGCCCTGAAGGAAAGTGGCATGGAGCCAGATGACCTTAACTGGATCGCCACCCTTGGAAGCACCCAGGCCGTTATCGAAGGAGTGATGGCGGGTCTGGGGTCCAGTTTCCTTTCGAAAAGGACGGTCGAAAACAAGCTCTCCTCGGGTGAGCTTGTCAGGATGAGCGTGATGGGCCTGAGGATAAAAAGAGGGTTTTATATATTAACCCATTCGGCCAGAAGCATTTCTCCTGTCGCCCAGGAGCTCCTCGACTACCTCCTGATCGCGGGCAAGGACTGATCCTGGCCTAAAGTTCTTGATGAACTATATCCGTTAAAGATATAATAATAGAGATTTTATACATATATATATTCAGATCTGAAGGAGGCTCATTGTCTGAGCGATGCTTACCGGATATAACACCAACATAAAACACGAGGGTGCTGTCTATCATATTCAGACCGAGGATGGTGGGATCGACAACCCCGTTATAGTCAGTCTCATCTACCAGGGTGGGAGGATCCTCTCCTCAAAAAAGACCAGTTACGCGCAGATCGTAGGGACAGAAGGTTTTGTGTCCCAGCTCCGCCTGCTCATTGAGGATCAGCATCGAAACATGATAAACACCGTTACGTCGGGGAAATTCTCCGATGATGCAGTCCCCGCGCCTTCTCCGTCCGAACCTATCCCCGATACAGCCGATGAAAAAAACCTGGATCAGGTGATCCTGGAGTATCTGGCATCGGAGCTCGACGGCGAATGACCCTCACTGAAGGAACCGGGCGTCCGGTTACCCGGTGCGCCGCCCGCCACAGATGATACAGCTCTTCCATGTCAGCAAATGGTACCAGAGGGATGTCCCGGCCTTGCAGGATACTAATATCCTCATTCCCAAAGGAGAGTTCGTCTTTATTACCGGCGCCAGCGGCGCGGGGAAGAGCACGCTGCTCAAGCTCCTTTTCGGTGATGAGCGGCCCACCAGCGGCCAGATCCTCGTACACGGAAGGAACATAGCCCGTCTCTCAAAGTCGAAGATCCCGACCCTGAGAAGGGAGATCGGGGTTGTTTTCCAGGATTTCAAGCTCCTTTCCTCACGCAACGTGTTTGACAATGTCGCCCTGGCCCTGGAGGTTCTCGGCATGCCGCGGCGGGAGATCGGTAGACGTGTCTTTTCCATGCTTAAAAGGCTTGGTATCCATCACAAGATGAGGGCAAACCCCCTGACCCTCTCTGGAGGTGAGCAGCAGCGTGTAGCTATAGCCCGGGCACTTGTCAACGAACCGCTGATCGTCCTCGCCGATGAACCCACTGGCAGCCTCGACCAGGAGGTATCGGAACATATTATGAACATTTTCTCGGATGTGAACGCCCGCGGAACTACCGTTGTAGTCGCAACCCACAATCTGGACATGGTCAAGACCATGGGCAGGAGAGTTATCCACCTTGAAAAGGGGCGGATCGTTCAGGGGGGGGCGCTGTGAGCAGGCTCATATCCTCCCTGTTCCGCGCACTGGGCAACCTTCGCCAGAGCTGGGTAGTATCCACCATCACTACGGCGATCATTTCTATCTGCCTGTTTCTCGTAGGCGGGTATATCCTTATGATCCACAACATCGACAACATCATTGAAAACATGCAGGGTGATGTGCGCGTCACCATCTACCTGAGGGACGGATTCCCCATGTCCGATACAAACCTCCTCCAGGATCGCCTCACCGGCCTGGCAGAGGTTGAGTCGGTAACATATACGAGCAAGTCCGATGCACTGGTGGAGTTCAGATCCATGCTTGGAAACGATGAGGACCTCCTCAAGGGGATGGACGAAATACCCCTGCCTGCCAGCTTAAGGCTGACACCCAAGCCGGAGTACCGCACTTCGGAAGGTATCCACTCGATACTGGGCAAGATCGGCGATGACTCCCTCGTGGAGGATATTCAGTACGGTGAGGACTGGCTCGGCAGACTCGAGAAGGTGCTTGTTGTGCTCAATACCGGGGCGGTCGTATTGGGAGGCATTCTGTCTCTGGCCGCGATATTTATTATCGCCAACACGATAAAGCTTACGGTCCTTGCCCGTCGGGACGAGCTTGAGATCATGCGGCTGGTGGGTGCTACCGAGGCCTTCATTCGCACACCGTTCCTGATAGAGGGCCTCATACAAGGCCTGACGGGCGCCGTTTTCTCCCTGGGTTTTCTCGTTCTTCTCCACAGGTTTGTGGTAAAAGGGCTGGCTGCAACGGTATTCGACATAATCGGCATCAGATCGCTGGAATTCCTTTCCACAAATATCATGATCGCCATACTGCTGTCCGGTATGTTCCTGGGAGGGATCGGGAGCATGGCATCCGTGGGGAGGTTCTCGAGATGATGAGCCGGCTGGTCATGATGATACTCCTGGTATCTTTATCCATGCCTCTGCCCCTCCGGGCTGAGGAGGTGGAAAGTTCCATCAAGACAAACCGTGACAAACTGGAGGTGATCGAGGAGAAGATAACCGAGGCTGAGAAGAAAATAGGGAGATCCACTGAAAAAGAGGTCTCGATCCTCGGCAACCTCGAGCTTCTTGACCGGGATATCAGCTCAAAAAGACGAAATATCAGAACCCTTCGCACGAAGGAAACGGTTCTGGTAAAAACCATTGCCCAAAGTGAGGACGATCTGGCCCTCATACGGGAAGAAAAGGAGCTTGTGAGGAGGAGGCTTGTTAACAGGGCCGTTGCGCTTTACAAAGCCGGCAATGTGCGTTATCTAAAGGTGATTTTGGAATCGAGCGGTGTTGAGGATGTGCAGCGTCGGCATTACTACATGACCAGTGTCATGAACTACGATACGGAGCTCTTTGCGAAGACCGCAGACCTTTACGCCCGTGAGAAGGAAGAAGTAAGCAGGCTGCGGTCAGACAAGGAGCAGCTTACATCCACTCGCCGGAAGCTTGAAGGCGACCTCACGGGACTGTCCCGCCGGAGGAGAAAAAGAGACCTCCTCCTCGCGCAAGTCAGAAACGTTAAAGACCGGAACACCCGTCTCCTCCAGGAACTGGAAGCATCGTCTGCCAGGCTCATTCAGCTGATCAAGGCTCTCCAGCGTCAGGCATCCACTGGCGATTCCGCCTTCCCCCTGTTGAAGGGAGGATTAAAGCCCCCCGTTTCAGGGAAGGTAATTGTTGATTTCGGAAGGAACCGCAATGACCGTTTCAATACATATACCCTCTCCAGGGGTATCACCATACAGTCGGCCGAAGGAACGCCCGTCAGGTCCGTATACAGGGGCAAGGTTCTCTTCGCGGACTGGTTCCGGGGATACGGCCGTATCATCATCCTGGACCACGGCGGAAGCTATTACACCCTTTACGGACACCTGTCCGCCCTCCATGTGGAGGTCGGGCAGGAGATAGAAGCCAACGAGGTGATCGGTCTTGCCGGAGACAGTGGTTCCCTTGAAGGCCCCGCGCTCTACTTCGAGATCAGGCACCAGGGGAAACCAGTTGATCCCAAACCCTGGCTGGCAGGAAAGTTCAGATCAGGAGGATAAACTAATGAAGCTACCCAGAGTACTAAAATTATTCGCCCTGCTTTCTCTTCTGCTCCTGTTCGTGGCCTTCCAGAACACAACCAGTCCGGTACTGGACGCTCAGGCCTACAACGAATCAACCTATGAGCAGATAAAGATCTTTTCCGAAGCGCTTTCAATAGTTCAGAAGAATTACGTGGAGGAGCCCGACAGCAAGGAACTGCTTCAGGGCGCCATTCAGGGTATGCTCAAGACCCTGGATCCGCACAGCTCTTATATGACCCAGGACATGTACAAGGAGATGCAGATCGACACCCAGGGTGAGTTCCAGGGGATCGGGATCACCATCGGTATACGGGACGATATTCTTACGGTCATTGCTCCGATAGATGACACGCCGGCTTACAGGGCGGGAATTCTGGCTGGAGACAAGATTATCAAAGTAGAGGACAAGCCCACCAAGGACATGACCCTGCTGGAAGCGGTAAAGCTGATGCGGGGACCAAAGGGAACAGAGGTAACTATAACCATAACCCGCAAGGGAGAACCGGAACCTGTCGATTACACCATCACTAGAGACGTCATACCTCTGGTAAGCGTGAAGACAAAGGAAATAGACAAGGACGTCGCCTATATCAGGATCACCCAGTTCCAGAAAAAGACGCCCAGGGAGTTTTCCGATGCTCTCAAGAAAATCCATGCACAGAAGGGTGAGAACTTCAAGGGGATGATCCTCGATCTGAGAAACAATCCGGGCGGGCTCCTCATTTCGGCTATTGAGGTGGCAAACAAGTTCGTGGATAAGGGAACAATAGTTTCCACCAGAGGCAGACTCGCCAACCAGAACTATTCCTATAAGGCACAGATGAAGGGGACCGAACCCGATTACCCCCTTGTCGTCCTTGTAAACGGAGGTTCTGCCAGCGCTTCGGAGATCGTTGCGGGAGCTCTCCAGGATCACAAGAGAGCCATAACCATCGGCACGTCCACATTCGGCAAGGGCTCGGTTCAGACCATCTACAGGCTTGGAGACGGTGCCGGGCTGAGGGTTACCACAGCCAAATATTACACCCCCAGCGGCCGGTCCATTCAGGCCACCGGCATCGATCCTGACATAGTTGTTTACAATAAGGGCGGAAAATCGATCGGGCACCTGAAGGAAAAGGATCTGAAAGGCCATCTGGATAATGATCAGATCAAAGATGAACCTGAGGCACCGAAAGACTCCGATGAGGAAACTCAGCCTGTGATAGACAGGATCCCGGAGGACCCCAGGGAAGACGATCAGCTGATGAGAGCTGTAGACCTCCTCAAGGGACTGGACCTATTCAAGAGCCTGAAGGCCGGCGAAGAGATTTCCGCAAAGGAGCAGGCATCTGGCCTCAAAACAACCCCGCACTAAAAAGAAAGGGAAAAGCAGGGGGAAAGGAAGTGGGGCAAAGGGTCCTTACATCGTGTGGACCGTTTCCGCAGTTGTTCTCGCTCTGACCGTAATATTAATTTCCCTGCTTATCATACGGCTCTCCCGGGACAAACCGACGACCTACAGGCAGGAAAAGCAGAAACCGGTATCCGTGCCGTATGCGCCTGCCGAAGGGGGCGCCGTCGCACTGATCATAGACGACATGGGACACAGCAGGTCTGCGGCCCTTCCCTTCCTTGAGCTGGATGTACCCCTCGCCCTGTCCTTTCTACCGGGACGGCCCTACTCAGCACAGCTGGCCGAGGAAGGCTTCGCCAGGGGGAAGACGATACTTCTGCACTTTCCTATGGAGCCAAAAGGATATCCGGGGATCAACCCCGGAAAGGGAGCTGTTTTAACTTCCCACGATTCGGATGAGATCCGGCGGATCCTGAAAGAGGATCTCAGATCGGTTCCCCACGCCATCGGGCTAAACAATCACATGGGGTCCCTGGCCACGGAAAACGGAAGGGTAATGACCGATGTGCTGGAATTCGTAAGGGACGAGGGATTGCTGTTCATAGACAGTCGAACTACACCCCGCAGCGTGGCATACCGGATCGCGAAAGACCTGAATATCTCCTCGGCCGAAAGGGATATATTTCTGGATAACGAAAGGGACGAGGACGCTATTTACGCAAGAGTCACGCAGCTGCTGGACCTGGCAGAAGCCAGGGGCTGGGCCATCGGTATCGGACACCCTTATCCTGAAACGGCAAGGGTTCTTGAAAGAGCGGTCCAGGATGCTGAACGGAGGGGGATCCAATGGGTCTCTCTTCAGGAAATAGTAAGATATGCTGATCCTGGGAATTGAGACATCCTGCGATGATACGGCTGCGGCAGTGGTCCGCAACGGCCGGGAGATCCTCTCCTCGGTCGTTTCGGCCCAGGACGATGTACACGCTCCCTATGGCGGGATCGTGCCTGAGATGGCATCCCGTATGCACCTGGAAAAAATCGACACCGTGGTCAACGAAGCCATGTCAGAGGCAGCTGTTTCTACAGGGGAGGTCGACCTCATAGCCGTTACAACGGGCCCCGGCCTGGTAGGCTCCCTCCTGGTTGGCATGTCCTACGCGAAGGGGATGTCCTTTGCAAAAAACATCCCCCTGGTGGGAGTTGATCACATTAAGGGACACCTCTTTTCCCTGGAGTTGGCGGAGGGGATACCCATCCCCTCTATTGCTCTGGTGGCATCGGGTGGGCACACGGCCCTTTTTCACCTTCGGTCCCGGGAGGACATCCGGCTCGTCGGTACCACCCTTGACGACGCGGCCGGAGAGGCCATGGATAAAGCCGCGAAACTGCTGAATCTTGGCTATCCCGGCGGTCCCATCATCCAGTCTGAAGCCCGCCACGGTGATCCTGAGGCACTTCCCCTGCCCAGGCCCCTGACCGGCACCGACAACCTTGATTTTTCATTCAGCGGATTGAAAACCGCTCTCTTTTCCTACCTCAAGCGCCACGGTTACCTTGACAGAACTACCGGGGGGAGAGATGATTTACCATTAAGCATTCCCGATATTGCCGCCTCTTTCCAGGAGGCGGTTGTTGACGTTCTCACCATGAAGTGCCGCCTGGCAGTGGAGGTTTTCGGAGTCGGTCACCTCTTCATAACCGGTGGCGTTGCGTGCAATGAATTGCTCCGGGAGAGAGTAGCCCAGACAGCGGACAAAGATGGATTCCGTGTCCACTTACCTCCCCTCGAGCTTTGCACTGATAACGCGGCCATGATCGCGGCCTGCGGGTTTCACATGAAGGACACAGCCTCCACGGACATCCTGGATCTTAACGCCTATTCAACAAAGGCCCTGGGTATAAAAGGGCCCCTGAAAAGGGGACGTTCAGCATGAAAATTTTCACGATAATATTAATTATCATCCCCATCCTTACGGCTTGTGCCGCGACACCTGAAATGCCCGGCGGCAGTTCCCCGACAGAGTACAAACCTGCGGGCAAGATCTCTGAATCAGCCTACGCCAAATATATGTATGGTGTTTTCCTCAGAAAAGAGGGCCGTAAGGGTGAAGCGATCAAAAACCTGGAGGAGGCCTCAAGGTTTGACACTACATCCGAGAGCATCAGGGCGGAACTCCTGGGCCTGTACCTGGAAACAGGACAGAAGAGGAAGGCTGAGGAGGCAGCAAAAGAGATCATAAGTATCAACCCCGACAATCCGGATGCGCACATTTCCATCGGCCGGATACTGGCAGACAGAAAGGAGCTTGGCCGGGCTGCAACACATTTCGAGAAAGCCATAGAACTGGTACCCGATAAGGCCGGCCCCTATATCTATCTCGCCGAGATATACGGGATGACGGGCAAAACACGCCCGGCCCTCAAGATCCTGAAGAACCTGGCAAAAAAACCCGAACACGCGTCGCTGGCCTATTTTTACATGGCCAGGCTGTACGCCAGGACCGGGAAAACAAATATGGCAGTCGATCATCTGGAAAAGGCCATTAAACTTAAAAGCTCCTTCCTGTCGGCAGTCAGCGACCTGGGCAAGATCTACGAAGAACAGGGCGAGAAAGCTGAAGCCATAAAACTCTACCGGTTATTTCTTGAGAAGAACCCTGAGAAAAGTTCGGTAAGGGAGCTTCTGGCCCATCTTCTGATGCGCGAGGGGAAATATGATGACGCAAAGGCCGAGATTGAAATGATCCTGGATGACAGCCCGAGTAACACCAATGCAATGCTGATGCTCGGTCTCGTAGAGGCCCAGAGGGGCGAGACGGGGCGGGCTCTGGAGATCTTCACAGAGGTAAAGAAACGCATGTCCGGAAACCTTGAAGTCATACTTCAGACCGGCAACCTCCAGAGGGAGCTAAAGCTCTACGAGGACGCACTGATAACCTACCAGGAAGCCGCGACCTTAGCCCCCAATCGATATGAGCCTTATCTTAACCTGGCGGTAACCTACGATATGATGGAGGACAACAAAAAAGCACTGGACAATCTGGGAAAAGCCCTTGAGCTTGAGCCGGAAAGGATCCCCATCAGAACCTTCATGAGCCAGATCCTGGTCCAGATGGAAAGGTACGGTGAGGCGGAAGATACCCTCAGGGTTGGTCTCGAGAAGGCCCCTCAGAGCATACCTCTGCTTTACCAGTTGGGGATCGCTCTGGATAAGGATGGACGGTTCGAGATGACTGAAGAGCTGATGCTAAAGATCATCGAGCTTGATCCGGATCACTTCGATGCCCTCAATTATCTCGGATATTCATGGGCTGAAAGGGACAAGAATCTGGCAGAGGCACTCACAATGATCGAAAAGGCCCTGAAGATCAAACCTGACGCTCCGTACATCATAGACAGCCTGGGTTGGATATACTACAAGCTTGAACGCTATGAGGAGGCCCTTGGGCAGCTGCTGAAAGCCTACGAGTCCATGAAGGAGGATCCCACTGTGCTGGAGCATCTGGGCGATGTGTATCTCAAGCTTGGTGATGGCGGCAGCGCAAGGAAGTACTGGAACCTCGTTTTGAATCACGATCCCGGAAACGAGAGAGTTATAAAAAAGCTGAAAGATCTTGATCAGTAAACACCTGGATAATGAGATACCTGAATAACGCCAGGATCTGGCTGCTCGCGCTCTTTTTCCTCGCAACCTCCTGCGCGGCGCCCGCCAGCTACAGGCACATCAGCTCCATCGACCCTGTGCCCTTTGTAAAAGCCCTGACAGAGAGGGAGCTCTTATCGGAAGGGCTTATTTCTACCCTTGATGTAAGGTACCGCGGCGATGCCGGACGGTATTCCGGTGAGGTATTCCTGGTGCTGGCCAGCTCGTCACGGCTCCGGCTGGAGGTCCCGGGGTCAATGGGAAGCACGTTTCTCGTAATGGTAAGTGATGGACGCAAGGTTTTAGTATACTATCCCGGAGAGGGCTTGGCCTATATGACCTCGGTGGGAGGGGAATCTCTTGCGCCCTACCTTCCATTTCACTTTCCCCTGGATCCTGCCTGGATCCCGGATCTGATCCTGGGAATAATACCAGAGGGAGTGAATACCGAAAGCGCCAGGGCCTACGCAACCCGATCAGGAAAAGCAGTCCTGTATCTGGATGGTTCAGACGGACTTTCCCTTCAGTACGTAATGCTGCCGGGGGATCCGGCAAGGCTCTACGCGGTCACAGCAAGGAAGGACAGCTCGATACTCACCGTTACTTTTGCCAGCGAAGATACGAACCTGCCCGGAAAGCTGGACTACCGATCCGCCGAGGGCCGGACAAAAGTGGATTTTATCCAGGTGCGCAGAGCAGACTCTCTCCCCGAAAGAGCCTTTGAATCACCGGTCCCTTCATATATCTCTGTAAAGGATCTGGAGCCGGTACAGTGATGGAGATCCTCGCCCCGGCAAAGATTAATCTTTCCCTCAGGATCCTCGGGAAACGTCCCGACGGTTTTCACGAGATCGAAAGCCTCGTGCAGAAGGTGGATCTTTTCGACAGGATCACATTCACTAACGCGTCTGACAACCGGATCTCTCTTGTCTGCAGCGATCCCGACATTCCAGGAGATGAGAATAACCTGGCCCACCGCGCCGCAGTGATCCTTGCCGAAGCCGCCGGCGTCCGGGACAGAGGTGTCCGGATCGAGCTCGAGAAGAATATCCCCTCAGGAGCAGGACTTGGTGGTGGAAGCAGTGATGCCGCAGCCGTTCTCATGGGGCTTTCCAGTTTCTGGGATTTTTCACCAAGCACCGGGTTCCTGGCTGATCTTGGCGCGCAACTCGGCTCCGATGTTCCTCTTTTCCTCTATCCATCACCGGCGATCATCAAGGGCAGAGGGGAGATCGTTTTCCCGCTAACTGCCCGGCTGAGCGGCTATTTTGTTATAATCTATCCCGGGTTTTCGGTTCCTTCACAGTGGGCGTATTCCAATTTCCGTTTGACAAAAACGGCTGATAAATATAGGATTTCTGCACTTTCCAAGGCCGAGGGGGGGGAATTGCTACCGGACGACTGGAGCAGCCTTCTGGTAAACGATCTGGAGGCTGCTGTTATCCAGAAATATCCGGAGATCGCCAAGGCCAAAGAGGGTCTTTTGGAAGCCGGGGCCAGGGCGGCTCTGATGTCCGGCAGCGGCTCTGCCGTTTTCGGTCTTTTTGATGAACGGGAAACGGCCCACAGGGCTGCAGGGAAAATGAGCGTTTCGGGGGGTTACCGGATCATAACGGCCAAACCCCTCCTCTCATAACTACCGGGTCTTACAGCTGAGGCTCATCAGGGAAAGGAAGGTGACGGGATGAAGATAACAGATGTTAAGGTTTTCCCGGTGGACGAAGAGAAACTGAAGGCTTATGCGACGATAACCTTTGAGAATTGCTTCATTGTGCGCGACCTTAAGGTGATTAGCGGTAACAAAGGTTATTTCATCGCAATGCCAAGCAAAAAACGCAAGGATGGCACCTTCAGGGACGTCGCTCATCCACTGAACAGCGAGACCAGGAAGATGATCGAGGAGGCCGTCCTGGAGGTTTATGAAAGGGAAGTTACAGCCTTGGGATCGGCACCCCCCACCGCCGATACTGGTACCGCGGCTGGGGAAGAATCTGAAACAGCTGAACCGGCTCCTGTCTCCGAGGAGGGATCAGATCAGGAGACACCTTCCGAAGAGGAATCTGGTCAGGAAATACCTTCCGAGGATGGACCTGGCGAGGAAACACCTTCAGAAGACGGATCTGGTCAGGAAATACCTTCCGAGGATGGACCTGGCGAGGAAACACCTTCAGAA
>JBGMRC010000023.1:12721-14030 GCA_048061075.1 bacterium
ATCTGGTCAGGAAATACCTTCCGAGGATGGACCTGGCGAGGAAACACCTTCAGAAGAACCAGACCCGGAGTCCCCTTCAGAAAGAGAGACGACCGATACTGAAGGATCTTCTGAGAAGAAATCGGATATTGTTCCGGAGGATCCTGAAAAAGCTTTCGGTTACGAGGAATAACAGGCTATAGTCCGCTACTTACAGCGAAGGATCAAAATTCGCTGGGGCGTCGACAAATGGTAAGTCACGGGTCTTTGGAACCCGCATTTGTAGGTTCGAATCCTACCGCCCCAGCCAGAGCGAAGAGAAAAAACAACATGCGCAGGAATGCCAACGCGACCAGAATGAAGATCTTCACCGGCAACGCGAATCCGGAATTAGCTGAATCGATATGTGAATATCTGGACCAACCTCTTGGTGATGCTGTGGTTCGGGATTTTTCCGACGGTGAGATCATGGTGGAGATAGCCGAGAATATCCGAGGGTCCGATGTCTTTGTCATCCAGCCTACATGCAGACCCGTCAACAAGAACCTGATGGAGATGCTGATCCTTATCGATGCTCTCAAGAGGGCGTCAGCCTGGAGGGTCACAGCGGTGATCCCCTACTACGGATACGCCCGGCAGGACCGAAAGGTAACACCAAGAGCGCCGATCACCGCCAAGCTTGTTGCAGATCTTCTCACTGTCGCCGGAGCAGACCGTATACTGACCCTGGACCTGCATGCAAGCCAGATCCAGGGTTTTTTTAATGTCCCGGTGGACCACCTCTATGCGGCGCCTGTTCTACTGGAATATCTCAAGAGCCTGGGCCTGGATGATGTGGTCATAGTTTCACCCGACGCCGGCGGTGTAGAGAGGGCAAGGGCTTTTGCCAAGAGGCTCGGGGCCGGGCTCGCCATAATAGACAAGAGAAGGGATAGCCCCAGTGTCTCGAAGGTTATGCATATCGTCGGTGATGTTAAGGGAAGGCCGGCAATTGTTGTGGACGATATGATAGATACTGGAGGTACCCTGGTTCAGGGACTGGAAGCCCTGGAAGACGCCGGAGCCGGGCCTATTTTCGCGACGGCTACCCACCCTGTATTCTCGGGGACGGCCCTGAAGAGACTCTCTGCCGCGCCGTGTGAGAAGATTATCATTACCGACTCGATTCCCCTCGGAGATGATTTTGAAAACTGCGAAAAGATTATACAGCTCAGCGTCGCCGGACTTCTCGGCGAAGCCATCAGGAGGATCAACAGGGACGAATCTGTCAGCTCTCTGTTTGTCTGATTATTGTAGGGTCGTAAAAAGTCCATCCGTGGCTTTTTACTCC